>NZ_JBEYYJ010000012.1:0-228152 GCF_040645475.1 Streptomyces sp. NPDC046759
CGGCCACAAGCGGTAAGAGACCCGGGGCCGCCGTGCCCCCTGTTTCACCGGACCGGTCCGGGGGACGGGTGGCGATCTGCCGGTCCTCCGGCCGGCGCGGGGGCCAATCGCCGCGCTCCGGCCGGACCTGACCCAACAGCGGTTGCCCCCGCTCCGGCCCGGAGGACGGACTGGCGGACGCTCAGCAGTGTCCGCAGTGGCAGCACCCGTCCAGCGGCTGCGGCCGCCAGCCAGTCAGCGGGCCGTGTGGGAGGCTTCCTTGCCCGACGGCTGCCCCACCTCAACCAGGCCGACGCGACCCGGCAGGGCGTTCCGGCCAGGCGGACACCCGTGACGTGGCTGCGGGCCTTCGGGGAGGTCGTGCGATCCGGGCTCAAGATCGAGGAGACGCGGCTGGAGCCCCTGCTCGCGCTGCGCGCGGCCGCCGGGGTGGCGATCGTCATCGGGCCGGCGCTGTGGCTGGTCTCCCCTGCGTATGCCGCGTCCGCCGCCCTCGGCGCCTACTCCGCGGGTGGGGCCACCTTCCAGCGCAGCTGGCGTCCGCGCAAGGTGGTCGCGCTCGGCGCGGGCGCGGGTCTGGCGCTCAGCACCTTCGTGGGCTACCTGGCGGCGGGGCGACTCGTGACGTTCCTGCCGCTGCTGGCCGTATGGGCCTTTGCCGCGGGGATGGCGTGGGCCGTCGGATCGACCGCTGGGATCGTCGCAGCGACGACCGTGGGCAGCATGCTGGTGACCATCACCTTGCCCACGAGCATCGGGCGAGCCCTGGAGCACGCCGGAGTCATCGCACTCGGAGGCGTGATCCAGGCCGTGCTGATCTTGCTGTTCCCGATCCGGCGTTGGGGAGCGCATCGTGACGCGCTCGCCGACGCCCTGGCCGCCGTGGCGGACTACGCCCGCCGGTTGCGGCACGACCCGACCGCCCCGTTCGACCCGGAGCCGTTGATGACGGCCCGGGACGCGGCTGCCGTGACGCCGTCACAGGCCCGTACTCGTCCCTCCGTCCTGCACGGCCCCCGGGGACTCGCCGAGCGCATTCGGCCGGTGGTCGCGGCGCTCGCCGACCCGGACGTCGGCGCCCCGGCGGAGGGACCCGGGCGGGACCGCGCGCGGGAGTTGCTCGACGCGGCCGCCGACGTCCTGGATGCGGCCGCCCGTTCGATCCGCCGGGGCACTCCCGCCGAGGTGCGGCCTGAGAGCACGGACGTCCTGCGCATCGACGAGGAGCACGAGGTGCTGGAGGGCCCCGCGCGGCAGGCCGCCGAGCGGCTCGTGGAACTGCTCGGCGAGGCGTTGGAGATCGCCGGGAGCGGCTGCGCGCGCGGGAGGACGCCCACGCCGCCCGGCCTCGCTGGCGCCCAGTTCCTGGTGCGCCCGACAATGCTCCGGCTGGTCCCGGTCGTCGTCCGGGCGGTGCGCCGTGAGCTCCGCCGGGACTCGCCCGTGTTCCGGCACGCCGTCCGCCTGGCGGCGGTGGCCACGCTCGGCTATGTGTTCGCCGCCCGGCTACCCCTGGGCCACGGCTACTGGGCGCCCATCGCCTCGGTGATGGTGATGCGGCCGGACTTCCACCGGACGTACGCGCGGGCGGTGGCCCGTCTCGCCGGGACCCTGGCGGGGGTCGCGCTCGCCACCGGGATGGTGCGGGCCCTGGGCCCGGACGCCCATGTGTCCGGCGCGCTGGCGGTGGTCTCGGCGGGCCTGTCGTACACGCTGAACCGTACCGGCTACGCCTACTCGCAGTGCTTCACCGCCGCGTACGTCGTCTTCCTGCTCGGCATGGGCGGCCAGGCATGGGAGCAGACAGTCCCGGAGCGGGTGGTGCTCACCCTGCTCGGTGGGGCCCTCGCGATGCTGGCGTACGTGGTGTTCCCCGCATGGGAGACACCCCGGCTGCCGGGCCGGCTTGCGGACTGGCTCGCCGCCAACGGCCGCTACGCGGCCGCGGTCCTCCGCGACTACGCCGAACCGACCCGGGAGCATCACGCCGACCTGCGCAGGGCGCTGCTGGAGAGCAGGGAGGCACGTGCCGCCTGGCAGGAGGCATACGACCGGGCAAGGCAGGAACCGGTCCGCCCCAGGGGTCTGACGTCGCGCGAGGCGCAGGAGGCGCAGGAGGCGCTCAAGGGGTTCGGCCGCGCGGCGATGCTCATGGAGAGCCACGTCCCGCGGGCCGACAGCCGTGTCGTCCCCGAGGCGGAGCGGTTCGCGGAGGCACTGGAGACGGACACCGCGAAGGCAGCGGTCGACGTGCGCGAGCACAGGAATCCGGACTGGGGACGCGTGGAGGAGGCGCTCCACGCGTGGGAGGACGCCGCCGGCGATGGGAGCCCGGTCGTGCGGCGCGAGGCGGAGCTGCAAAAACGGGCCTTGGAAGACCTCGCGACAGCCGTGAGCCGCACACCCCTGGAACGGGACGTCGGCTCTGCTCGCGAGGAGCAGCGGGTGCGGGCCGCCGCGGCGGCGGAAGGTGACGGATCAGGCCCCGCGCACCGGGGTGGGTGACGAAGTCGGCCACGGGGAGCGCCTCGCCTCCTGGAGCGGCAAGCAGTCGCCCCGCCGCGTCGGGCGTCGCCACACGTACGCCGCTGTCGCCATCACGAGAATCCAGCCAGCCGGGTTCTGCGGCGGTGATGCCGTTTCAGCGGCGGGGGCGAGCGGTTGTCGGCGGTGGTTCCTCCCCGGTGGGAAGGACGGCGAGCCCCGTGCGACCGAGCCGTTCTTCAGTACGAGGAGCCGTGGGCGCGGGTTCCCCACGACCGCACCAACGAGCGGCCGACCAACCCGGTCCCGCTGCTCGGCGCAGGCTGAGGACCTCCCTCTTCTGGCGCGTGGGTATCGACGCAAGAGATCTGCACTGGGAGCTAACGCCGCACCCTCGGCATACCCAGGCCGATCCAGGAGATGATCTCGCGCTGGATCTCGTTGTTGCCGCCGCCGAAGGTGAAGATGACCGCCGAGCGGTAGCCGCGCTCCAGCTCGCCGTGCAGGACGGCGCCCGCCGAGCCCTCCTTCAGCTCGCCCGCCGCGCCGGTGATCTCCATGAGCCAGGCGTAGGCGTCGCGGCGGGCCTCGGAGCCGTAGACCTTGACGGCGGAGGCGTCCTGCGGGGTGAGCGTGCCGTCCTCGACGGCGCCGACCATCTGCCAGTTGAGGAGCTTCATCGCGTCGAGCCGGGTGTGGGTCCGGGCGAGCAGCCGGCGCACCCAGGGCAGGTCGGCCACCCGGCGGCCGTCGGCGAGCTTGGTCTCCCACGCCCAGCGCTGCACGTCGTGCAGGGCGCGGATGGCCATGGTGCCGTGGGCCGCGAGGGTGACGCGCTCGTGGTTGAGCTGGTTGGTGATCAGCCGCCAGCCCTGGTTCTCCTCGCCGACGCGACGGGAGACGGGGACGCGGATGTTCTCGTAGTAACTGGCGGTGGTGTCGTGCGAGGCAAGCGTGTTGATGACCGTGCAGGAGTACCCGGGGTCCGAGGTCGGCACCAGGAGCATGGTGATGCCCTTGTGCGGCGGGGCGGCGGGGTCGGTGCGCACGGCGAGCCACACCCAGTCCGCGGTGTCGCCGTTCGTGGTCCAGATCTTCTGCCCGTCGACGACGTAGGTGTCGCCGTCGCGCACGGCCCTGGTCCTCAGCGATGCGAGGTCGGTGCCGGCGTCCGGCTCGCTGTAGCCGATGGCGAAGTCGATCTCACCGGAGAGGATGCGCGGCAGGAAGTAGGCCTTCTGCTCCTCGGTGCCGTAGCGCATGAGCGTCGGGCCGACCGTGTTCAGCGCCATCAGTGGAAGCGGTACGCCGGCCTGTGCGGCCTCGTCGAAGAAGATGAACTGCTCCATCGCCGTCATGCCACGTCCGCCGTACTCCTCGGGCCAGCCGACGCCGAGCCAGCCGTCGGTGCCGAGCCGGCGGATGGTGTCGCGGTAGAACCGCTTCTGCGCGGCCGGGTCGGCGTACCGGGCGTAGGCGTTGTCCGGGACCAGCTCGGCGAAGTAGGCGCGCAGTTCGGCGCGCAGTCGCTGCTGCTCGGGCGTGTGGTCGAGGTGCACGGCGCCTCCAGGCTCCCCAAGGGCGGTCCTGACGCCGCACACCGTAGAACGTGTTTCAGAAATTGGGAATGACGCACCCCGGGGCAATTCCGCCGCACCGCGCGGCACGGCCCGCCGGCCGGGCCGTTGCGCGAGGACGCGAGGAGGTTCCTCGGCAGGTCAGGTGAGGCTCTGCAGGAACTCCGTGCACGCCTCCACACAGGCCCGGCACGTGCCCGCCGCCGACTCGGCGCCCGGCTGCCCGTCGAAGGCGCGGGCGCACTCCAGACAGACCGAGCGGCACCACTCCAGCCGGACGCGGATCTCGTCCTCGTCCTGCCGGCTCTCCTCGCACAGCACGTGGCAGGTGGCGTCGCACACCTCGGCGCACATGATGCCGAGTCTGCGCACGCGCTCCTGGCGCTCGGTGCCGTCCGGGTCGACCAGGCTGGCGCACACCGCGCAGGCGCGGGCGCACTCCGTGCACGCCTGGGCACAGGCGAAGCGGTCCTCCAGGAACCGGTACAGCTGCTGTGAAGTCGGCGATGTCACACCGTGCGGGTAGCCGGGGCGCGGAGCGGCAAACCACCGGGAGCGGGGCTCGGCCGGCGGTCCGGGAACTCACGGTATCCGCGAGTCGCCGCAGGTCCCCGGCCCGCCACGGACGGTGTCCGGTTCGTCCGCTTCTGGGTGGGGTATTCCTGTCCTATGAGTACCGCATCGATGCAGTTGGCCGCGGCGAGCGGCCTGATGACCCTCGTGCTGTTCCTGGTGGCCGGCGTGGGCGTGGTGGTACTGCTCGCCGGCGGCTTCTGGATGACCTCCCGCGTCAAGTACCGCGAGGCTCCCCGGCCACGGCCCGAGGAGCAGCCCAAGCTGCCGCCGGAGGGACCGGTGCGCGAAGTCCGGCAGAACAGGGAGTCCGAGGAGGTTCCCCAGATCCCCAAGGGCGGCCGTCCGCTCACTCCGTACGAGCTGAGGAACCAGGACTCCAGGCCGAGCGAGACGAAGGAACGTCCGCGCTGGAGCCGGGGTTCCAGCGGCTCGTTCGGTGGCGGCGGGCTCGGCGCCCACTGACTCCCGGCCGCGCACGACCGCACCCACCGACCCCACCGGAGACCGACCCCACCGCAGACCGACCCCACCGCACAGCCCGACCACCCACCGCAGAGCCCGACCACCCACCGAAGAAGGCGACCAGCCCCGCCGGCCCGGCCCGCGCCGGACCGCCGTACGCCCTAGGAGTCCTTCCGCGCGGCGTCCAGGCGGCCGACGCGGGCCACGTTCCGCCGGTCGTCGGGGTCCTCGCTGGGTTCGCCCGCGAACCAGGCGTCGAGGATCTCCTTCAGCAGCGGTGCGGAGGTCAGGCGCAGGCTCAGTGCGAGGACGTTGGCGTCGTTCCAGCGGCGCGCGCCGTCCGCCGTGACGGCGTCCGTGCACAGCGCCGCGCGCACACCGGGCACCTTGTTGGCCGCGATGGACGCGCCCGTGCCGGTCCAGCAGCACACCACCGCCTGGTCGGCGGCGCCCTCGGCCACCTCCCGGGCGGCCGCTTCCGAGCAGGCCGCCCATTGCGCGTCCGCGCCCGGCCGCAGCGCGCCGTGCGGCCGCACGTCATGGCCCCGCCGCCGCAAGTCCTCGACGAGCAGCCGGGCCACGGGTTCATCCATGTCGGAGGAGACGGAGATCCGCATACGGGGAGGGTAGTGGAGCGCCGGGGCCGGCACCCCCCGAGGGGACGCGGGACGGTGGGGCCGGGTCACCCCCTCCGGGGCGCGGGGAACTGCGCGACCAGGCGCAGCCTGCCCGCACCCGGCGGAGGACGGTGCCCTCCGTGCGGTCAGGGGTGTTCCGGCTGCTGCGCCGGAGGCACGCCGCCGCCCTCGCCTCCGCCCTTCTCACCCTTGTCCGAGCCGTGCGGGCGTGCGCCCGCGCGGCGGCCGGCCTCCTGGCGGGCCTTGAGCTCGCCGCTGTCCTGCGGGGTGGCGCCCCCCTTGTCGCTGCGCCGCTGTTCGGGCTGCTGCGGATTGGACATGTGCCGGACTCCCTCCGGATGGTGCGTACTGCGTGCGGGCTCCGGGTTCCCCGGCCGGCGCGAGTCACCCACGCCGGCCTCGGCGGGCGGGGCCGCGCCGGTCAGCATCCGGTGGAGGTGTTCGAGGGCGTCCAGCAGCACCGAGCGGTGGTACCAGCTCAGCCAGGCCGCGGTGTCGGCGGCCAGCAGACCGAGGGCCTCGGCCTGCGCGGCGGTCGGCCGGTGCCCGGCGTCGGGCCAGTGCAGGGTGAGCACACCGATGCACGAGCCGGCCGCGGACAGCACGGGAACGCTGTACAGGGCGCCGGTGCCCGTGGTGAGCAGGACGCGCCGGAACTCCTCGGAGAGCAGTGCGTCGACGGCCACGTCGGGGATGCTGACCCGGCGTCCGCGCAACCGGGCCACCGCATCGGCGGTGCCCTCGTCCCGGCCGCGCACCAGGTGGTCGACGAACACCTCCGCACAGCCGTACTGGTTCTCCAGCACCAGCGCGTTCACGGCCGGGTCGACGAACCGCAGGTAGCCGGCCGGCGCCCGTCCGACGGCCAGCGCCTCGTGCAGCACGGCGTCGATCATCTGCCGCCGGCAGCGCGGGTCGCGGCCGTCGCGGGCCAGGATCCGCAGCTGCGGCACGGGCAGGAAACGGCGGCCTGGGAACCACACCTCGCCGTCCGGGGAGCGGGCCACCACCACGGCGGAGACGAGGACGCGCAGCGGCACGTTGAAGCGCTGCGAGGCCTCGCGCAACGCCCGGAAGGCGGTGCCGGAGTCCGGCAGGCCGTAGCGGACCATGAGCACGCCCTGGGCCATGCCGATGACCGGGGCGGTGCGCACCCGGGCGCGCAGCGCGCGGACCTCCTTGCGCAGATCCTCGTAGCTGGGCCGCAGCGGGTCCGCCATCTGCGACCGCCAGGCCGGCAGGTCCTCCACACGGGAGGCGGCGCGGGCCAGCTCGCGCAGCGCCTCGTCGAGGGTGGCGTAGAGCTTGACGCCGTTCAGCCGGGCGAGGTGCACCGCCTCGCGGACGCCGGGCCGGGCGCGGACGATGATCAGGTCCGGGCGTCCGGCGCGCTCCCGGGTCGTCTCGCTCAGCGTGTGCAGCACGGCCGCGCCGCCGAGCTGCACATGGGCCATGTCCAGGACGGGCCGCAGCCCCTCGCGGTCCGCCCTGTCGAGGTGGCCGCGAAGCTCCGCCGACCAGGCCTGGACGCCCGCGGCGTCGAGGCTGCCGGACATGCGCAGCAGCAGTGCTCCCTCGGCCGGCAGCCCCTCGACGACGGAGGACTCGATGACGAGTGGTGCCGGAGCGGCGGGCGGGTCGGAAGAGGTGTTCATGGCATCACCCAGACAGGACGTCGCGATGGACTCGGGCGGCCTCTCCCTGAGCACTGTGCACGGTAGGAGCCCGGCCCCCGGCCGCGCCAGGCGCCGCGCCGGAAGGGGTGGGCCGCTCCGCTCACCAACCGGGACCGCCGGGCCGCGGGCCGGCCCGCCTGCGGGCCTCCAGGGAGTTCAGGGCGGAGGTCATGGTGGCGTGCACCCGCACCCCGGGCAGCCCGGCGGCGCGCAGCGCGTCCCGCACATGCGGCCGGGGCTGGACGACGGGCAGGGCGCGGCCGGAGAAGGCGAGGGCCCCGGTCGCCCGGTCCACGGACCGCACGGCGGCCGGGCAGGCGAGGTACACCTCGGTCATGTCCAGCACGGGATCCTCGCCGGCCTTGTCGGCCTGGGCGATGTGGGCGGCGAGCGCCTCGGAGAACTCCACGGCGTTGGAGGCGTCGACCGTGCCCCGGGCCTTCAGGACGCTGACCGCGCCGGCCTCGGGCCGGTGCTCGTGCACGGTCTGCAGGAGCAGCGGGGGCGGGCCGCCGGGGCGGACCCGGTGACGGGACAGCTGACCGTTTTCCATGAGGATCGGACTTCCTGCCGGGAAGGTGCTTGGGGAAGGATCAGCCAGCCGCGTCTTGACCGGGGAGTTCACTGTGCCTCCGGCACACGCCCCGCGCAACGACTCTCTCCGGGCGTGTCGCACCGCGCCCGGTTCAGCCGACACACCGCCGCGCGGGTGAGGTCCGTCGGGCCCGTTCCAGCGCGGCCAACCGGTCTTCCAGGTCCGGCGGTACCGGGTCGCGCCGGCGCAGCACCCAGGGCAGGCCGGCGGTGGCCTGGGCGAAGGCGCGGGCGGAGGCGGCGTCCCAGGGCACCGTGCGCATCAGACGGCCGGTGCGGCGCAGCGCCGGCAGCAGGGGGCGGCGCAGCCAGGTGAACCACAGGGTGTTGCGGATCCCGAGGACGCGGCGGGCCGTGCTGTCGCGCAGCCGGGAGGCGTGGTGGTGGACGGTGAGCTCCTCGGCGTAGGCCAGCCACCAGCCCTGCCGTTGCAGGTCGCAGGCGAGCAGTTCCTCCTCGCCGCCGAGCCACAGGCCCGGGTGGAAGCCGCCGCCGGCCCGGAAGGCCCCGGTGCGCAGCACCGTGGCACCGGCGAGGAAGGAGCCGAGGGCCGGTCCCAGGAGCCCGCCCGGCCCGGGCAGCGGGGACTCGCGCAGTTCGCGTACGACGGGGTCCTCGGTGCCTACCGGTTCCACCACGATCCGCGCGGTGACGGCCGCGAGCCGGGTCCGGGCGTCGAGCAGATCGGCGGCGCGGCGCAGGCTGCCCGGTTCCCACCAGGTGTCGTCGTCGCAGAACGCCACGTAGGGCGTGGTCACCTGCCGGACGGCGAGGTTGCGGCCGACGGCTCCCAGATTGCGGCCCGGGCGCAGCAGCCCGACCTCGGGGAAGTCACGGGCGACCGCTGCGGCGGTGCCGTCGGTCGAGGCGCTGTCGGTGACGATCACACGGGGGCGTTCCGGCAGGCGGCGCAGCATGCCGAGGGTGCGCAGCAGTTCGGCGCGGCGGTTGTGGGTGGTCACGACGACGGTCGTACGGTCGTCCGGCCCGGTCCGGTTCATCGCTCCCGGCCTTCCTGCGGGCGCCCGGCCGGCTGCCGGTCGAGCAGGCGGGCGGCGTGTTCGACGTGCGGCGGCAGGAGGCGGCGGCGGGCGAGGGCGGCGGGCAGCCGCAGCAGGGTCTCCTTCAGTGCGCGGCGCGCACCGGGCCGTTGCGCCGCGGCGGCCACGGCGAGTCCGGCGACGGCCCGCAGGGCGACGTGCCAGGGTCGGCGCAGACAGGTGGTCAGCACGTAGTTGCGCCGGACGAGGAAGGGGCGGCCGGTGCGGCCCTCGGTCTGCGGGAGATGACGGGCGTGCAGCGCGGGTTCGTAGGCGACGCCCCAGCCCTCGGCGGCCAGGTCGTAGGCGAGCAGGGTCTCCTCGCCGCCGAAGAAGAGCAGCGGGTTGAAGCCTCCCGCGTCGAGGAACGCCTCCCGGCGCACCACGCAGGCACAGCCGAGGAAGCCGAGCACCGGGCGGCCGGGCAGGTCGGGCTCCAGCGGCAGGGGCGAGTCGGCGAGGACGGCGTTGAGGGGGTCGTCGGCGGCCTCGGCGCCGACGAGGGTGCGGGCGGCGAGCAGACCGAGCCGGGGGTGGCGGTCGAGGAGGTCGGCGGCGCGGCGCAGGCTGCCCGGCTCCCACCAGGAGTCGTCGTCGCTGAAGGCTACGTAGGGGGTGCGGGCGTGCCGGACGGCCAGGTTGCGGCCGAGGGCGCCGGTGTTGGCGGCCGGCCGCAGCAGTCGGGTGAGGGCCGGGTGACCGTGCACGGCCCTGCGGGTGCGGTCGTCGCGGGAGTTGTCGACGACGATCACCGGTGGCCGTTCGGGCAGCGCGGCCAGCGCGTCGAGGGTGCGCAGCAGGCTGGCGGTCCGGTCGCGGGTGATGACGGCGACGGTGATCCGCTGGTCGCCGGCCGTGGTCGCGCCGCGGGCGAGGCCGGTGGCGGACTCAGTGGACATGCGCCACCACCGGTCCCGGCTGCGGGCCGGGGGCGCGGACCGGTCCGAGCAGCGTCAGGCAGGCCGCGGCTACCTCGCCGGAGCGGATGCGCAGCAGCCGCGCGTCGGGGGTGCTGCCGTGTGGGTCGCCGGGCGGGCCGGTCTTCCACAGGGCCAGGTGGCGGGGGCTCTCGGGCGGTCCCCACAGGTGCGGGGAGACGGGGCCGAACAGGGTGACGGATCGGGTGCCGTGGGCGACCGCGAGATGCGCCAGGCCGGTGTCGCCGCTGAGCACCAGGGCCGCGTCGGCCACCAGCGCGGACAGTTCGCGGTACGGGAGACCACCGGCGAGCACGTCCTGGGCGCGCTGCCCGCTGCGCTCGGCGACCGAACGCACCAGGGCCTCCTCACCGGGTCCGCCGGTGACCACCACATGGTGTCCGGCGGCGCGCAGGCACCGAACGACCGCCGCGAACCGCTCCCCCGGCCAACGGCGCGAGCCGGAGGCGGCCCCGGGGTGCACGACCACCGCGCCCGGCGCCGGGGACCGCGTGCCGGGCCGGGGCAGACCCAGGTCGAACGGGTCGGCCGGGATGCCGTAGGCGTGCAGGAAGGCGCACCAGCGGTCCCGTTCGTGGACGTCGGCCGGCCAGGGCGGGCCGTCCGGGCAGGCGTGCGCGAGCAGCCGGCGCGGCTGCAGGGACGCGAGGGCGTCACGGCTCTCGGGGCCGTTGCCGTGCAGGTCGATCGCCACGTGGGGCGGCGGCCCGGTCCAGTGCGTGAGGGACGGCACCGCGCGCCCCGGGGCCTCGGCGGGGAACACGGCGTCGACGGCCCCCGTGGCGAGGGCCGGCTCGGTCAGTCCCGGGGGCAGCGCGAGGACGATCCGGTGCCGGGGGAAGGCCCGGCGGACGCCCCGCAAGGCGGGAACACCGGCGAGCAGATCACCGAGTCCGAGCGCACGCAGCACGAGGACGGTCGGGGGGTGGTACGGGGTGGGGGTCACCGAGTGGTCCTCCTGAGGGTGCGGGGCCGCGGCGGGACGGTGGCCGGGTACCACGGCGCGTACCAGGACGCGTGCCGGGCGGGCGCGTGGCGCCCTGGAGCCGGGGGCGGTGGCGCGACGTCCGGCCCGGACGGCACCAAAAGCCCCGGTGGAGGCGCCGGCCGTGCGCGGTGTTCCGTGGTCACTTGGGGCGGCCTCCGGTGGGGGCCGGTGCCAGGGCCGCGCGGCGGGCCAGGCCCGTGGTGGACCGGCCGTCGAGGTAGGGCAGGAGGAGGACCTGGCCGCCCCAGCTCTCCACGAGGGGCTGTTCGGGCAGCTCGGTGCGGGCGTAGTCGCCGCCCTTGGCCCAGATGTGCGGGCGGAGTTCGCCGAGGACGCGTTCGGGCGTGTCCTCGGTGAACACGGCGACCGCGTCGACGCACTCCAGGGCCCGCAGCACCCGGACCCGGTCGGCGACCGGCACCAGGGGCCGGCCCGCGCCCTTGCGGCGGCTTACCGATTCGTCGGAGTTCACGCACACGATCAGACAGTCGCCGGCCCGGCGGGCGGCCTGGAGCAGGGCGACGTGCCCGGCGTGCAGCAGGTCGAAGCAGCCGCCCGCCGCGACGACGGTGCCGCCCGCGGTCCGGACGCGTGCGGCCGTGCGTACGGCGTCCCCGTTGGTGTCGCCGTCGCCCTGGGCGGCCTCGGGCGCCTGCGGCTGCTCCACGGTGGCGATCGCGCGGGCGCCGCCCTCGGCGACGTAGCGGGTCGCGGCGTGGACGGCGGCCTGTACGGCGGCCTCGGTGAGCGCGCCGTCGGCGAGCAGGCCGGCGGCCGCCGCGGCGAACCGGTCGCCGGCGCCGCACGGATCGCCCGCCACGGCGGCCGGGGTGGGGACCAGCAGCGGGGTCTCGCCGTGGGAGAGCAGCGCACCGCGCTCGCCGAGGGTCACGGCGACGGCCCTTGCCTGCCAGGCCCGGACCAGGGTCCGGGCGTCCCGGGCCGCGGTGCGCAGTCCCGCGCCGTCACCGGGCCCGTCGGCGTCGTCGAGCCGGCGGGCGAAGGTCCGGGCCTCCTGGGCGGACGGCGTGGCCAGGCGGGCGCCCGGCACCGGAGCCCGGCCACGGACATGGGGGTCCCAGACCACGGGGGTGCGGCCGGCGGCGGTGGCCAGTGCCGCGCGCAGGACGTCGGCGGTGCCCCGGCCGTAGTCGGCGACCAGGATGCCGCCGGCTCGGGACACCGCGTCCTCGGCGGCCCCCGTCGCCGCGCGGGCGCGTCCCTCGCCGTCGTCCAGGCGGAGCAGCGGCCGGTCGCCGGCCATGACCCGGGTCTTGCTGCTCAGCGCGCCCTCCAGCGGTATTTCCACCAGGTCGACACGGCCAGCCAGCAGCTCCCGCAGGACCTCGCTGGCGGGGTCGTCGCCGAGCGCGGTGACGAGGGTGACCGGACGGCCGTCTGCGGCGGCGAGGCAGGCGGCGAGGGCCGCGCCGCCGGGTCGGGAGCTGCGCCGGGTGCCGTGCACCACCGGGACGGGCGCGTCCGGGGCCAGCCGATCGGCCCGGCCGCACAGGTCGTGGTCGAGCAGTGCGTCGCCCACGACCACCAGAGGGGTGGGTGTGCTCGTCATGGGTGCCCCTTGCGGTGGACCGCGGGCGCGGGGGGCGTGGTGCGGCCGACGGTGCGGGCCCGGCCGACCAGCCGGCCGACGACGCCCGGCCTGCCGTCCGCCCCGGTGGAGCCGGTCCGGTCGGTCTCCCCGCGCTCGGCCGCCTGGTCGAAGGCCTCGCACAGCATGTGCACGGCGACCAGGTGGAGTTCCTGCACGGTGGCGGCGACCGTCGCGTCCACGCACAGCGCTTCGTCCGCGCCGAGTTGCAGCGGGTTGGGCGCCCGTCCGGTCAGCGCCCACACCGTCATGCCGAGGCGGCGGGCGCGCTCGGCGGCGGTCAGCAGGTTGGCGCTCGCACCGCTGGTGGACAGCAGCAGGAGCACGTCTCCGGGGCGGCCGTGCGCGGCGGTCTGCCGGGCGAACACCTCCTGGACTCCGTAGTCGTTGGCGATCGCGGTCGTGGAAGAGGTGTCGGCGTGCAGGGCGAGTGCGGAGAACGGCGCCCGGTCGTCGCGGTAGCGGCCGACGAGTTCGGCGGTCAGGTGCTGTGCCTGGGCGGCGCTGCCGCCGTTGCCCGCGACGAGCAGCCGGGCCCCGGCGCCCAGCCGGCGGGCGAGTTCACCGCCCCACTCCTCGATGAGAGGGCCGTGCTCGCGGAACGCGTCCAGGGCCTGGGCGAGGTCGTCGCAGTGCGTGGTGTCGCTGACGGGCTTCATCGGACGACTCCCGAGAGCGAGGGGATCGAGGACACGGCGCCATACACTCCCGCCACGCAGTCGGTCACCCGGTCCCAGGTGTAGTGGGTCAGGACCCGCTCCCGGCCGGCGGCTCCGTACCGGGCCATCCGGTCGGGGTCGGCGAGCAGCGCGCGCACGACCGCACCGAGGTCGTGGTCCTCGTCGGCGGGGACCAGGACACCGGTGGTGCCGTCCACCACCGTGTCGAGCTGGCCGCCGACCGCGGTGGCGACGACCGGCGTGGCGCAGGCCATGGCCTCCAGCGGGACGATGCCGAACGGCTCGTAACGGGGCAGCGAGAGCACGAGGTCGGCGCCGGCCATCAGCCGGGGCATGCGGGCCCGGCTGATGCCGCCGAGCAGGGTGACGCGGTCGCTGACGCCGTACTCGCCGGCGATGGCACAGAGGCGCTGGGCCTCGGGATCGGTGCCGAGCAGCTCGGCCTCGGGGCCGCCCGCGATGAGCAGTTCGGCGTCGGGGATCCCGGCGAGGGCGCGGATGGCGCTGTCGAAGCCCTTGCGGGGCACCAGCCGGCCGACGGACAGCAGCCGCCTGCGCGCGCCGGCCGGGCGGGTGCGGGGGGCGGGCGCGAACTGGTCGGGGTCGACGCCGCAGGGTACGACGCTGATCCGGTCCTCGGGCAGGCCCATGGCCTTGAGTTCGGCGACCTCGTCGCTGCAGGTGGCGATGATGCGGGCGCACTCGTGGCCGATGGCCTCCTCCGCGGCGAGGCGCTCCGGGGGGCTCGTGTCGGCGGCGCCCTGGTAGCGCTTCTTGACCGTGCCCAGGGCGTGGTACGTCTGCACGACCGGTATGCCGAGCTCCCGGGCGCCGGCCAGCGCGGCCAGGCCTGACATCCAGAAGTGGGAGTGCACCACGTCCGGCGGGCTCAGCGACCACTGTCGGGCCAGGAAGGAGCCGAACTCGGGCATGTGGGGCAGGAGTTCGTCCTTGGGGACGGGTACGGGCGGCCCGGCGGGCACGTGCACCACCTGCACCCCGTCGATCAGGGTCACCCGGTCCGGCAGGCCCGCCGAGTCCCGCCGGGTGTACACCGTGACCCGGTAGCCCCTTCTGGCGAGTTGCCGGGCGACCTGTGCCACGTACACGTTCTGGCCGCCGGCGTCCGGTCCGCCGAGCGCGGCCAGCGGGCTGGCATGCTCGGAGACCATGGCGATGCGTCCGGCCGTGTGCGGAATACGGCTCATCGGGTGACCTCCTTGATCAGGCGCTCCCAGTCGTCCAGGAAGCGCCGCTCTCCGTAGCGGGCCTGTGCCGCGGCCCGGGCCGCCTCGCCGGTGCGACGCGCGAGTTCGGGGTCGGCGAGGAAGACGCGTACGGCGTCCTCCAGGACGTCGAGGCGGTTCGAGACCACCCCTGCGCCGTCGGGGACCGCCTCCCGCACTTCGGTGGTGTCGAGGGCGACCACCGGCATGCCCAGGAACATCGCCTCCAGCAGCGACAGCCCGAGGGAGGTCCAGCGCACGGGGTGCAGATAGAGCCGGCAGCGGGCCATCTCCCGGTGCAGTTCGTGCTGGGGCAGATCGCGGGCGCGGCAGCGTTCGGGCGGCAGGCCGAGGTGCCCGGCGAGTCCTTCGGTGCGCATGCCGAAGACGTCGAGGGGCGCGGACCGGGCGAACCGGGGCAGGAGGTCGGTACCGGTGGTACGGCCTCTGCGCACGGGCTCGTTGACCACGACGGCCGCGCGCCGCTCGGTGCCGGTCCAGCGGTGACCGGGGTCGATGATGCCGTGCTCGACGACCTCGGTGAGCGCCCGGCCGTTGTCCCACATCAGCCGGTTGAAGTGGGTGACGTGCACGATGGGGATCTCCGACTGCCCGGCGAGCGGGTGGAGCTGGCGTTCGGGGGACTCGTCGGGGCTGTTGTGCTCGACGTACACGGCGGGCACGTCCACGCCGGGCCGGCGACCGGTGCGGCGCAGGGCCAGGTCGAGTTCGTGCGGCCGTTGCAGCACCATCAGGTCGATGTCGCCGTCCCGCAGCTGCTTCGGGGTCCGCTCCTGGACGGTCTCGGGCCAGTCCCAGGTCACGGCCCGGCCGAGACCGTCCGGTCCGCGGTCGTCGGTGACCGGGACCAGGTAGGTGTGCGGGCCCTGCACGAAGGCGGTCAGCCACGATCCGTGCACGTGCCAGACGAGGATGTTCATGTGTACCGCTCCTGGATGAGCTTGTGCACCGCGCGCACCACGTCCTGTCCGGTGACCTCGTCCAGGCAGGGGTGTCCGGGGACCGGGCAGGTCACGGCCCGGGTGTTGGCGCACGGCGCGGACTGGTCGCCGAGCAGGATGGTCGGGACGCCGTACGGGGCCCAGCACTCGGCCGGGACCACCGGCGCGAACAGCGACACGACCGGTGTGCCGACGGCCGCGGCCAGGTGGGCGGGCCCGGTGTTGGCGCTGATCACGGCGTCGGCCATGCGCAGCACACCGGCGAGGGTGCGCGGGGAGGTACGGCCGCCGAGGTCCACGGCCAGGTCGCCGCTCACGCAGCAGGTGAGCACGCGCTCATGCGGGCCGCCGGTGACGACCACGCGGTGCCCGGCGTCGGCGAGCAGGGCCACCGCGTCCGCGCACCGCCGTGGGTCCCAGGCGCGGGCGGGTGCGCTGGCTCCGGGGTGCAGGACGACGTACGGGCCGTTGCCGGTCAGGCCGCTGGTGTCCGGGGGCGGCAGCACGCGCAGCCGGACCTCGTCCCCGGGAGGTGGCCGGAATCCCATGGCGGCGGCGGTGTCGAGGGCCGCCTCCACCTCGTGGCGGCCCGGCAGCCGCCGGTGCCGCACGTCGAGCAGCCGCCCGGGGTGGTCCACGCTGTCGGCGCCGATCCGGCCGATGCCCGCCAGCCTCAGCAGGAGCGCGGTGGGCAGGGGGCTCTGGTGGAAGGAGGTGAGGATCAACGCGGCGTCGAGGGCCCCGGCGCGCAGCCGGCCGAGCAGGGCGTCGATGTCGGCCGTGTCCACGTCGGGCGGATCGAAGCCCTCCCAGGGCGCCTCCCAGACCAGCACCTCGTCGACACCGGGCAGCAGGTGGGCGGCCTCAGCGCCGCGCGGGCCGCAGAGCATGGTGACGTGTGCGCTGTGGGCGGCGACGGCGCGCACGGCCGGGCCGGCGAGCAGCACGTCGCCGAAGCTGTCGAGCCGGACGACGAGCGCCCTCATCACGACCGCCGCCTTCCGCAACTCCCCGAGTCCGGCCCGGCCGCCCATGCTCCGCCCGCGCCCGCCGCACCCTGCCGGAACGGCCGCGCTCCGCCGGAAACCGCCGAGCACCGCCCGGCCGACCCCCTCCCCGACAGCCCCACCGGCCCGCCGGCCGCCACGTCCGGCAGCATCCCGGCCCCGGCCGCCCTGTCCGGCGCGGACGGCCACGACCGGCCGGGCGCCGTCTTTCCCGCGGGCGACCAGGGCGGTCCGGGCGGTGCCGTCGGTTCTGCGAGCGCCTTACGGACCGCGGTGAGTACGTCGGGGGCGCTCTGGTGGGCGAAACGCGCCACCTCCGCAGGTGCGGTGGCCGCGTTCGGGACGAGCACTCCGTGGGCGCCCGCCGCGCGTGCCGCCAGTACATCGGCCGCGATGTCGCCGATCACCAGGCATTGGGCGGGTGTGACGCCGAGTCGCGCCGCGGCCGCGAGGACCAGGCCAGGGTGCGGTTTCCGGCAGGCGCAGCCGGCCTCCGGGGCGTGCGGGCAGAACAGCCAGACGTCCAGGCCGCCCAGCAGGGCGTCGGCACGTTCGTCGACGCGGTGCACGGCGTCCGGGGTGAGCAGTCCGCGTCCGATGCCGGACTGGTTGCTGACCACCCCGGTGGCCAGGCCGCGGGAGCGCACGAGTCCGACGGCCTCGGCGGCGCCGGGGAGCAGCCGGACCCGGTGGGGGTCGCCGTTGTACGGCACGTCCTCGACGAGGGTGCCGTCGCGGTCGAACAGCACGGCGGTCACGGTGTTCACCCGCCACCTCCTCCCAGGGGTCGCGCGTGCCGGTGGCGGACGGCTCCGCCCAGCCAGTGCCGCACGGCGAGCGGCGGGATGAGCACGCTGGTGCCGAGCATCCCGGCGATCTCGCGGGCGCTGCGGGGGCCGGGCAGGATGCGGGCGAGGGCGAACTCGGTCGTGCCGAGCGTCCACAGGGCGGCGCAGGCCGCCGCGGCTCGCCGGCGCCCGGCCAGCGCGCAGGCGGCCGCGGCCAGCGCGGCACCGGTCACGGCCAGGTGGCGGGGCAGCCGGCCGCGGGGCGCCTGAGCGCGGTCCCACCAGCCCCGGCCGTGCAGCCGGTTCATCAGGGCGTCGTCGGCGTTGCCGCGCTGCGCGGGCAGCGAGGCCCACCAGTGGGCCGGGCGGACCGGGTGCCGGGTGACGCGCCGGCCGCGCCGCAGTGTCCAGCCGGCCCGCTGCACCCGCAGGGCCAGGTCGGCGTCCTCGCGAAAGGCGCGCGGGAAGCGTTCGTCGAAGCCGCCGGTCCGGGTGAGCACGACGGTGCGGTAGGCCATGTCGGCCGTCGCCCAGGCGGCGTTCTCCAGGCCCTTGGTGTTGCGTTCCCAGTCGGTCGGCCGGCGGTCCAGGGGCAGGGGGACACGCAGCTGTCCCTGGATGCCGCCGACGTCCTCACCGGCCTCCTGGAGGTCCTCGGCGAGCAGCCGGGACCAGTCCGGCAGCACCTGGACGTCGTCGTCGAGGAAGACCGTCCAGGGCGTTGCGACGGTCCGCCAGCCGGCGTTGCGGGCGGCGGCCGGGCCGTTGCCGCCGGTGCGCAGGATCCGTATCCGGTCGAGCAGTGGACCGGCCCGCTCCAGCGGCAGGTCGCCGTCGGTCTCCGGACGGTCGTCCACGACGACCACCTCGTGCGGCGGGTGCCCTTCGGCCCGGGAGAGGGCGCGCAGGCACGCGGCCAGGCAGGGGCGGCCGATCGTCGGGACGACGACGGTGTAGGCGGGCGCGCCGGTCATGCGAACGCCTTCCCGCGGCGGATCGCGAACGGCCCCAGCACCAGCAGGTCCACGGGAGCGGAGCCGAAGCACTCCAGGGCGTCGCGCGGGTCGTCGACCATGGGCCGCCCGGCGGTGTTCAGGCTCGTGTTGACGACCACCGGGAGACCGGTGCGCCGCTCGAACCCGTCGATCATCCGGGCGACCAGGGGCTCCTGGGCCCGGTCGACGGTCTGGATGCGGGCGGTGCCGTCGACGTGCACCACGGCGGGGATGCGGGCCTTCCAGTCGGCGGCCACGGCGTGCACGAAGAGCATGTGCGGGCTGGGCAGCGGCCCGTCGAACATCTCGGCCGCCCGTTCGGCGAGCACCATGGGCGCGACGGGCCGGAACTCCTCGCGTCCCTTGACCGCGTTGAGCCGCTCCAGGTTCGCTGCCCTGCCGGGGTGGGCGAGCAGCGAGCGGTGCCCGAGCGCCCGCGGCCCGTACTCGCTGCGGCCCTGGAACCAGGCCACGATCCCGTCGGCGGCCAGCGCCTCGGCGGCCGTCTCGGCGATGTCGGCGGGCTCCTCGTACGGTACGGCGGCCCGTTCCAGCCACTCCCGCAGCTCGGTGTCGCTCCAGCCACGGCCGAGCGCGGCCGTCGGCATCGGCTCCAGGGTGTCCTTCTGGCCGGCCACGTGCGCGGCGGCGCCGAGGGCCGTACCGGCGTCCCCGGCGGCCGGTTGCACCCAGACGTGCCCGAAGCCGCTCTCGCGCCACAGGCGGGTGTTGGCCACGCAGTTCAGGGCGACGCCGCCGGCCATGGCGAGCGCGTCCTCGCCGGTGCGCTCGCGCAGCCACCTCGCCAGAGCGAGCATGGCCTCCTCCAGGCACAGCTGGGCACTGGCGGCGAGGTCGGCGTGGTCCTGGCTCCAGGCGCCGCCTGCCGGGCGGGGCGGGACGAGGTCGGCCCAGGGGACGGGCCGGGCGCGGAAACCGCCCTGGTCGTCGGCCTGGACGTATGGGCGCAACCGGCCGGCGAAGCGTGGTGTGCCGTAGGAGGCGAGCGCCATCACCTTGAACTCGTCGCTGCTGCGGAGGAAGCCGAGGTGCTGGGTCAGGTCCTCGTAGAACAGACCTAGGGAGTCGGGTAGTTGCTGGGTGGCCAGGACGGTCAGCTCGCGGTTGGTGTAACGGCCGGCCAGGTGGGAGCCGCACTCGCCGCGGCCGTCGAGGACCAGGACGGCGCAGTCCGGATACGGCGACACGGGTCCGGCGGAGGCCGCGTGCGCCACGTGGTGCGGGACGAAGCGGACCTTGGCCGGGTCCAGGCCCGGCAGCGCCTCGGCGAGGAAGCGCGGGGCCTGGCGGGCGTACTCCTGGCGCAGATGGTCCCAGGGGTCGTTCAGGCCCATCTCCTCGGCGGGGCGGGCGAGCGCGGGGTCGTAGGAGTAGGCGACGGCGTCCAGGTCGGACGGGGCGAGGCCGGCCTGGCGCAGGCACCAGCGGGCGGCCTGCTCCGGCAGCTCCCACGCGGAGAAGGGAACGGGCCGCTTGCCGTGCTTGCGGCGCGAGAACCGCTCCTCCTCCGCCGCCGCCACGACCTTGCCGTCGGTGATCAGGGCGGCCGCGGGGTCGTGGAAGAGGGCGTTGATACCGAGGACGTGCATGCGCTGTCTCCAGTGCGGCGGGCGGTCGGGGTCAGTTCGGTGCTGCCGGTTCCTGTGCACCCGGCACCGGCTGGGGAGGCCGGGCGGCGAAGTAGGCGATGGTCTGCTTGATGCCTTCCTCCCACGGGATCTGCGGTGACCAGCCGAGCAGTTCGCGCGCGAGGGCGGTGTCGGGGCGGCGCCGGCCGGGGTCGTCGACGGGCCGGTCGATGAACTCGATCGGTGAACGGGAGCCGGTGAGGGCGACGATCCTGCGGGCCAGGTCGGCGACGGTGATCTCGTCGCTGCCGCCTATGTTCACCGGCCGCACCGACTTGCTCGCGGCCACCCGCAGGATGCCGTCGACGGTGTCGTCCACGTAGCACAGCGACCGGGTCTGGCTGCCGTCACCGGTCACCGTGACCGGTTCACCGGCGAGGGCCTGGCAGATGAAGGTGGGCACGGCCCGGCCGTCGTGGGCCCGCATGCGTGGCCCGTAGGTGTTGAACAGCCGCACGATCCCGGCGTTCGTCTCCCTGGTGCCGCAGTGCGCGGTGACCAGGGCCTCGGCGAACCGTTTGGACTCGTCGTACACGCTGCGCGGCCCGACGGGGTTCACGTTGCCCCAGTAGCCCTCGTGCTGCGGGTGCACCAGCGGATCGCCGTACACCTCGGAGGTGGAGGCGAGCAGGAAGCGCGCGCCGTCGCGTTCGGCGATCGTGAGCGCGTTGCGGGTGCCGAGGCTGCCGACGTCCAGGGTCTCCAGGGGCAGACGCAGATAGTCGGCGGGCGAGGCCGGACAGGCGAAGTGCAGCACCACGTCGTACGGCCCCGGCAGCCGCTGCGCGCAGTCGGGCGCGGAGACGTCGAGTTCCACGAAACGGAATCCGGGCCGGTCTTCGAGCTGGGCGACGTTCTCCCGCCGCCCGCAGGCCAGGTTGTCGGCACAGTCGACTTCGACGCCCGAATCCAGCAGGCTCTCGCACAGATGGGAGCCGAGGAAGCCGGCCCCGCCGGTCACGAGGGCGCGCCGCCAGGGAAACGGTGTGTCACCAGTCATGGGGCTGTTCCTTCGTCCACGTCGTCGCGCCCTGGGAACGCTCCTGCCTGGGCGTTCGGCGCATGCCGCGTCGCCGGGCCGAACTCGTCGGCCCGCTGAGGGAAAAGGACAGGGGTTCGGGTCCCGCAGATCCGGGGGACCGCCCTGATCGGCCGCCGCTGTCTGGACGGCACTGGCAGGCTGAGTTCCCGTGCCAGTCGGATTCACGCGTTGGATTCTCATTGTCCGGGGCTCCGGGTACTCGCGCGACTCCGGTGGCGGCCCGGCAGGCGACCGGGGCCCGAGTGGAAGGCCGGGGAAGGCATGGCGAGGGCCGGAGCGAGAAACGCCGGAACGGACCGGAGGGGAAGCGACGGGCTGGAGAGGGCATGCCCGACGACCTCACGGCCGCGCTGCCGCCCCGCTGCGCCGCCCCCGCCGAAGTCCCCGGCGGGTTGCTGCCGACCGACTGGTTCGGTTCCCGGGACGCCGGGGCGACGGCCGGGGCCGTTGCCCCGCCGAGCGGCACGTGCGGCTGCTGGGTGAGCTTTCCCTTGGGGGCGACGCGCCCGAGGCCTGCGGCGTCCCGCTCTTCGCGGCCCGGTGCAGGGGCCGCGGGCCACCGCGCTGCATGCCGGGTTCAGGGCCTGACGGTGACTGGCAGCCGCCCGGTCTCGGTCGTCGGTCCGGCCTACCCCGCGGCCGCCGGCTTCCACGAGTACGGCGCGCGCACAGCCGCCACGAGGAGGTCGACGCGCTGCTCACCGCCCGGCCGACCGAACAGGACACCGTGAGACCGGCCGAGACGCGTCCGGCCACGGACGACCGGCGGACGTGCGTCACGGCCGGGCAGTACCTGGCGCTGGTCCGTCGCTTCGACCGGAGCCGGGCGCTGCGCGGGGAACGGCTGGACCGCTGGTGGCTCCGGGCGCCTTCCGGATCGGGCCGGATGGCCGCGGCCCGCCACTCGATGCGCTGACCTCGGCCGGGCCGGCCGTGTAGCGCGCCGCGCGCGGGGCACTCGACGCGGCGACGGCAGGCCGCCAAGGGGCCGCCGCGATGTCTCGCAGGAGGTGACGACATGGGTCACGGCGGAAACGTCATTCAGGAGCTGACGACCGATCACCGTGAGGTCGAGGAGATCTTCGGGCGTATCGAGGCGCTGCCGCCCGGCTCCAAGGAGCGCAAGAACCTCGCCGACCAGGCCACGATCGAGCTGGTACGGCATTCGGTCGCGGAGGAGGCCTATCTGTACCCGGCGGTGCGCCGGCATCTGACGGGCGGGGACGCGCTGGCGGACAAGGAGATCGAGGATCACTCCAAGGCCGAGCAGATCATGAAGGACTTGGAGGGCTGCCAGGCGGACGATCCGCGGTTCGACACCCTCATGGCCCAGCTGATGAGCGAGATCCGTGCCCATGTGATGGACGAGGAGCAGAACCTCTTCCCGCAGCTGGAGACCGCCTGTCCGCCGGACGCGCTGATGGACCTCGGTGACAAGGTGCGCCGCGCGAAGAAGATGGCCCCCACCCGTCCGCACCCGTCGGCACCGGACACTCCCCCGGCCAACAAGCTGCTGGCCCCGGGTGCCGGTCTGGTCGACCGGATGCGGGACGCGCTCTCGGGACGCGGGAAGGAGAGCTGAGGAGGGCCGCCGCCCTGTGATCGCAGGTCCCCGTTCCGTCAACCAGGCGCCTGAGCAACGGAGTTGACGGGGACGGGGTCCGGTGTGCGTGGAGGGGCCCGGTGTGCGTGAAGACCGGGGACTTCTCAACCGGACGGCGCCGTCACCGGACGGCGCCGTCCGCGTTTCCGCAGGCGCCGTCCGCGTTTCCGCGGGGTCCGCGTTTCCGCGGTCCCGAGCGGGGCCCCTGGCGGGTGTCTCAGAGCGGTCAGAGCCAGGGGCACGTCCGGGCGTCGGACGGGGGCCGGCGGCGGGTGACGCGGCACAGGAGGCGGAACGCCTGGAAGAGGGTGAGGGGCCACAACAGCGCGAAGCACCACAGCAGCGCGGGGTCCGAGGTGCGGACTGCCATCACGGCCACGAACACCGACGCCGTGCCCAGCAGCAGCACGGCCGTCGACAGCCAGGACGTGCGGCGCGGGACACCCGTCCGGCGCGCGAACCGCCGGTCCTGCCGGAGGCCGGCCTCGATCTGCAGCAGTACGAGCCGTTCGTGCGGCGACAGCCGTACCTCGTCGTGCATCTCCCATTTCTCCCAGTCGTTCACGGCAACGACACCTCCTCCGCCCGACGGCGGCCCACGTGTCCCCGGGCGCCCGAGTTCCCCGGTCGGCCCGGCCGAAGCGAGGCAAGGCGCGGCGGCCCGGGCAGGGCGATGGCCGAGCTCGCAGGCGTTGTGGCGGGCGACCACGGTTGCCTCGTCGGCGCGGCCGTCGTACGGTCTGATCCATCACCCGGTCAACCAATCGATTGGTTGCCTCGGGGCGACGGCACGTGAGGAGCGAGGACGTGGAGGATCCGGGCTGGGAGCCGCGGCGGCTGGCCGCCGTCTCCGCCGTGCTGCCGGAGGGCGTCACACCACCGGGCACCCGGGGCAGGATCCTCGAGGCCGGTTTGTCCGTGTTCGCCGAGGCCGGGTTCGCGGGGGGCTCGATCCGGCAGATCGCCGGTGTGGTCGGCATCAACTCCGCGACCCTGTACGCGCATTACCCGTCCAAGAGTCATGTCCTCGCGGAGCTGGTGCGCGTCGGGCACCAGGAACTGCACTCCCGGCTGGCCGAGGCGCTCGCCGGGGCCGGGGACCGGGCGACCGGGCAGCTCGCGGCCCTGGTCCGGGCGCAGGTGCTGGTCCACGCGGACTACCCGCTGCTGGCCGTCGTCACCAACGACGAACTGCACGCCCTCTCCCCCGAGCTCGCCGCCCCGGCGCTCGAACTGCGCTCCCGCTGCCGCCGGATGCTGCTCGACGTCCTGGAACTCGGCGTGAAGGACAGCGACTTCGCCCTGCCGGACATCCTCATGGCCGCCGGAGCCATCGGGGCCATGGGTCTGCGGGTCGCCTACTGGTTCGGCCCGGACCAGCCGTACACCCGCGAGCAGGTCGCCGACGGCTACGCGGAGTTCGCCCTGCGGCTGGCCGGTGCCCACTGAGCCGGCCCCGCCCGTGCACACGGAACCGGAGCGCGGCGCGTGCCCGGACGCGGAACCGCACGCCACACCACTGCCGACGCACTCGGGAGACATGATGCTGCAACCGGTCGTCCACACCGGGCAGGGCACGGTGCGGGGGGTGCTCGACGACGGCGGAGTGGCCGCCTTCAAAGGCATCCCCTATGCCGCCGCGCCCTTCGGCGCGAATCGCTTCCGGCCACCGCGGCCCGCCGAGCCGTGGTCCGGGGTGCGTGACGCCTCCGGCTACGGCCCCACCGCGCCCAAGGCCCCGTACCCCGCGCCGTACGACAGGCTGATCCCCGAGGTGGACATCCCGGGCGGGGACTGCCTCAACCTCAACGTCTGGACGCCCGATCCCGGCGGACGGCTGCCGGTGATGGTGTGGCTGCACGGGGGTGCCTTCGCCAACGGCTCCGGCTCCGTGCCCGGGTACGACGGCAGCCGTTTCGCGCGGGACGGCGTCGTCTGCGTGACCCTCAACTACCGTCTCGGCGCGGACGGTTTCCTGTACCTGGGCGAAGGGGACCCCGCCAATCTCGGGCTGCTCGACCAGATCGCCGCCCTGCGGTGGGTGCGCGACAACATCCCCGCCTTCGGCGGCGACCCGGACCGGGTGACCGTGGCCGGCGAGTCGGCGGGCGCCATGAGCATCGGGGCCCTGCTGGCCATGCAGTCCGCCGCCGGGCTGTTCGGGCGCGCGATCCTGCACAGCGGCGCCGCGCACCACACCCTCGGCCCGGGGACCGGCCGGCTGATCGGCCGTCAGCTCGCGGACCGGCTCGGGGTCGCCCCTGCCCGCCGGGCTCTCGCCGCCGTCCCGCTGGACCGCCTGACCCAGGCCCAGCAGCAGCTGCGGGCCGACATCGCGGCCCGGCCCGACCCTGCCCTGTGGGGCGAGGCAACCCGCAACCTGATGCCCTTCGAGCCGGTCGTCGACGGGGTCACCCTCCCCCGGCCGCCGATCGACGCCATCGCGGACGGAGCCGCCGCCGGCGTCGACCTGCTGATCGGCACCAACAGCGACGAGTTCCGCCTGTTCCTGGTGCCGAACGGCGTCATCGACCACATCCCCGAACCCCTGCTCGCGCAGACGGCGGCCGGGTACGGGCTCGACGCTGAGAACGCGATCCGCACCTACCGCGAGCAGCGCCCCGGCGCCACGCCCGGAGACCTGCTGGCCGCGATCGCGACGGACTGGTTCTACCGGATTCCCGCCGTCCGCCTCGCCGAGGCCCAGATCCGGCACCGGCCGGACGGCGTCTTCCTGTACGAGTTCGCCTGGCGGCCCCCGACCTTCGCCGGCCGGCTCGGCGCGTGCCACGCCGTCGATCTCCCGTTCGCCTTCGACAACCTGCACGACACGGCGTTCGCCCCCCTCATCGGCACCGAGCCCCCGCAGCGGCTCGCCGACGCCCTGCACGCGGCCTGGGTCTCCTTCATCGCCACCGGCGACCCCGGCTGGCCCGCGTACGACGAGAAACGGCGCGCCACCCTGCGGTTCGACGTCCGACCGGACCTCGAGCACGACCCCCGGCCCGAGGAGCGCACCCTCTGGGAAGGGCGCCGCTGAGCGGTCACGGGGCAGCGCACCGTCCGTCACCCGCTGTGGAGGTGACCTGTTCCCGCGCATGGGGTCCGGATGGTCTGTTCCGCCCAGACCGTCTTGCCCTCGGCGTGGTAGCGGGTGCCCCAGCTGTCGGCCAGGGCGGCGATGATGAACAGGCCCCGTCCGCTCTCGTCGATGGTGCGGGCGTGCTTGACATGCGGCGCGCTACGGGAGGCGTCACTGACTTCGCAGGTCAGGGCGCAGTCGCGGATCAAGCGGAGCCGCAGGGGCGGGGCGCCGTAGCGGACGGCGTTGCCGACGAGTTCGCCGACGATGAGTTCGGCGGTGTCGGCGGTCTCCTGGTCGACGCCCCAGGCGTCCATCCGGCGGCGCACCGCCGCACGCGCGAACGGCCCGGCCTCGGGTCCCGGCGGCAGTGCACAGGTGAGGACCTGGTCCCCGTTCAGCGCCTCGGTGCGCGCCAGCAGCATGAGCGCGTCTTCCGACCGTTTGTCGTCGGTGAGTGCGTACGCGATCCTGTCGCACAGGTCGGCCGGCGGGCGGGTCCCGGCCTCGTTCAGCAGAGGTCGCAGCGGCGCGGACGGCGCGAGGACCTGCTCGGCCAGAGCGGCCGTGCCGATCACCAGCGTGCTGCCCGCCGGGAGGTCGACCGTGGTGGCGGGGAAGGGAGCATTGCCGGTACCGGCGAGCAGCGGTCCCGGCAGCACGGGCAGGACGGCCGAGCTGCCGTCCGCGAAGACCACGACCGGGTTCGACAGCCCCGAGCGGACGAGGGTGCATCTGAGGTCGACGGGGTCGTAGACGGCGATCAGGCATCCGGCGGTGAGCGGCTCGCGGTGCAGGGGGTCGCGCGAGGGCAGCGCGGCACGCTCGGCGGCGAGGCGGGCGGCGGTGTCGTTCAGACGGGCCATCAGATCGTCCGGGTCCAGTTCCAGCGCCGCGAGCGACGTGACGACGGTGCGCAGCTGTCCCATCGTGGTGGCCGCGGCGATCCCTCGCCCGGCGACGTCTCCTACGACGAGCGCCGTCCGTGCCCCTGCCAGGGGGATGACGTCGAACCAGGCGCCGCCGCCCTCGGAACCGGGAAGGTGCAGATGGGAGATGTCCACCGTGGAGGGCGCCTGCGGATGCTGGGGAAGCAGCCTGCGCTGCACCGTTGCCGCGATGGTCCGTTCCCGCACGTAGCGGCGCGCGTTGTCGATGCACAACGCCGCATGCGCGCACACGTCGGACGCCAAAGCGATGTCCGCCACCTCGAACGGCTCCTCGTCCTGGTGCCGGTAGAAGCTCACCACTCCCAGCGCCTCGCCGCGCAAGGCCAGCGGAGCCACGATCAGGGAGTGGGCGCCTGAGTGCCTGATGGCGTCCGCCCGGGCCGGATCGGCGGCGAGCCACAGGCTCTCCTCGTCCACCGACACGAGCCGCGGCCGCAGATCGCTCAGTACGCGCGCGAAGGGAGTTCCGTGGGGCAGGTGCCGCACATCACCCAGCGGGTACGCGGACACCCGGCCGCGGAACGCCGCTCGCCGCAGCGGCACATCGCGGGCGACGGGGACCAGCGGCGGCGCCTCACCCCGCACGACGTCCTCGATCACCTCCACCACCGCGATCCCGCAGAACGCCGGCACCACCGCGTGGACCAGCTCCTCGCTGACGGCGATCACGTCCAGCCGTTCCCCGACCCGTTTGCGGACCTCGTCCAGCACCGCCAGGCGCTCCAGCGCCCGCTCCCGCTCGGTGACGTCGACGGCAGAGGCCACCAGGCCGAGGACGTCACCGCGCGTGTTCTCCAGCCGCACATAGCTGACGGAATAGATGCAGCGTTTGCCGGCGGTCGGCCTCGACACGCGCCGCACCATCCGGTTCACCGCCGGCTGCCCGCTCTCCAGGACCCTGCGGGCCGCCGCCTCTTCCGCCTCCGGGTCGGCGAGCTGATACGCCTCGGTGAAGACCCGGCCCAGCAGATGTCCGACGGGGGCGTCGGGCAGCGCACCCGTCGCCGTGTTCACGCGGACGATGCGCAGGTGGTCGTCCAGGACGTGCAGGCCCACCGGAGACCGCGTGAACATGGCCCGAAGGATGGCCATGTCCTGCCCGGAGACGACGTCCGCCGCGGCATGGACCTCCCACCCCACCGACGAACCGGTCAGGACGGGCCGCACCAGGACACCGCCGACCTGCTCGACCCGGCCCCGGCGCCACTGCTCGTCGCCGGCCGCCTCGCCCACCAGGACGGCCACGGACTGACCTGCGGCCTCTTCGGCGGACCACCCGAACATCTCCTGCGCCGCGCGGGTCCACTCCGTCACCCGGCCGCCCTCATCCAGGTGCATGAGCACGTCACCAGTCACCATGGGCAACACACCTCCCGGCCCCTCCATGCCCGCGTGCGCACACCGCGGCGCAGCCCGGCCGGGAGGAGCCATCCATCGGCGCAGTACCGGGTACCTCGGCACGCGTTCCACGACACCGTGAAGACCGACGACGTCACCGGTGCCCGCGGCGAGGACCGGCGGGCTGACGGCACCGGCGCACCGGGCCCGGACGGCCCCGGATGCACGCAGTGACCACTGGCGGTCGCAGGTGTCCCTCGCTGTCGTGAGGCCGATCGTGCCCGATGGACGGGACGGACGGTCACCTCGATCAGGCGGCCGCCGCCGTCCTGATGCCCCGCCACGACCTGCCTCCGACCGCAATGGACCGCGACGAACCGCCGGGATCGAGAACCGCCCGTGCGGAGCCCGAAATACCAGACGTACTCAGGGCAGCGCGACGGCACCGACCAGCGCACGCCGCGGCCCCCGCGAAGGAAAGGCACAGGGGCAGGGCCTTCGCGCAGGGCGACGAGGGATCCGGGCAGAAGCCCCTCCCCCACCAGCCGCCGGGGCGGCAGTCCGACGAACTCCGCCGGTCACGGCCCCGGCGCGCCACGGACGACTCGGTCCGCCTCGGCCCGACGACGATGTGCGCGTGTGTGGCAGAGCGCCGGCAAGCGTTCGCCGGCGCGGGCCGGGCCTGCAACGGCGGCGGCACGTCCGACACGTCTCGGGGGACGAGGCAGCGGCGCATCGGGGCGAGGTGCAGGCTGGATTGTGGAGGTGGGTTGCCGTGGCGCAAAACGAAGCCGTCTCGCCGGGCAAGGGTGCTGCAGTGATGGAGACTCTGTTCCGTCAGTCGCCGACAGGCCTGCTGATCTTGGACAGGCAGTTGCGCATCCTGCGGATCAACATCACCAGGCCGGCTCTGCACAAGCCGCCGTTCGACCAGATCGTGGGCCGGCGCCTCACCGACGTGTACGACCTGTCCGCACCCGGTGAGGTGGAGGCGATGCTGCACGGCGTGCTGGAGAGCGGCGCACCCGCACGGAACCGACTCGTGGGGTTGCGTGCGAAGGGCTCACCAGGGCCGGAGTACGTGTTCTCCGTCTCAGCATCTCGCCTGGAGGACTCGCAGGGGAGGATCTGGGGGGTGCTGACGGAGATGCTCGACGTCACCGAACGCGAAAAGGTGGGCGCCCGCCTGCGGGTCCTCGCGTATGTGCGCGAGCACGTGGGACGGACACTCGACGTGGTGGCCACCTGCGAGGAACTGGTGCAGGCGGTGGTTCCCGACGTCGCCGACATCGCCGTGGTGGAAGTGGTGGACGCCGTGCTGCGTGGCGAGGAACCTCCTCCGGGTCCGCTGGGACCGGAGGTGCCGCTGCGCCGTGCCGCCTTCGCCCACCGCGGCGGCGAGGTGCAGAACCAGGCACATCCGGTGGGCGACGTGCGCCCTCTGCCGTTCCCCACGCCTTACACCCAGACGCTGACCGACCTCAAGCCCCGCCTCGTCGCCCTGGGCCCCGACACGCCCTGGCTGGCAGCCGACTCGCCACGCGCCGAGGCGATCCGCGCATCCGGTGCCCGTGTTCTGCTCACGGCACCCTTGACACTGCGTGGAACCGTGCTGGGACTGCTGAGCATGTACCGCACCGGTCAGGCCGACGTCTACGACGAGGACGATGTCACCCTCGCCCTGGCAGTGGCCGCTCACACCACGCTGTGCATCGACAACGCCCGCCGTTACACCCGCGAACACACCATCGCCCTGACAGTCCAGCGTCACATCCTGCTGCCCCACCCCGCGTCCCCGACCACTGTGGAGACCGCGCACATGCACGTGCCGTCCGAGGTGGGGGGAGGCGGTGGGTTCGACACCTTCGCCCTGTCCGGCGCCCGCACCGCACTGATGATCGGCGAAGTCGCCGGCCAAGGCATCCACGCGGCCATCACCATGGGCCAGGTACGGACCGCTGCCCACTCCCTGGCCTCGCTTGATCTGGAGCCCGACGAGATCCTCGCCCGCCTCAACGACACAGCCGTGAGCCTCGCCGAGGAGCGCGTGGCGCTGCCGCCCGGAGATCCCCTGCCGCTCACAGGAAGCTGCGCGTACGCGGTCCACGACGCGCTCGCCCGGACCTGCACCATCGCCTTGGCCGGCCATCCGCCACCTGTCATCGCCCATCCCGACGGGACCACCGAGATCCCTGACCTGCCCGCCGGCCCCCCTCTGGGCACTGCCGAGGGACCTCCCTTCGCCGCCACCACCCTGTCCGTCGCCGACGGCAGCGTCCTCGCCTTCTACACCGCGTCCCTGCCGCACGCCTCACGATCTCCGGACACCCTCCAACGGGTGCTGGCCCATCCTGAGCGGCCGCTGCGGGATCTGTGCGACGACGTGCTCTACCGGCTGCGGAACGACATCCGTGACAACGACGTCATCCTCCTCCTCGCCCGCACCCATCCATTCCCCGCCGACCAGGTCGCCGCGTGGCATCTCGACCACGACCCCAAAGCCGTCGCGACGGCGCGCGCCCACGCCCGCCACCAGCTCATCCGTTGGAGAGTCGATGAGGAGACCGCCTACACCACCGAAATGATCGTCAGCGAGCTGGTCACCAATGCCGTCCGCTACGGCACCCCGCCCGTCCGGTTGCGGCTCATCAAGGACCGCACACTCACCTGCGAGGTCCTTGACAGCAATTCCCTCGCGCCACGGCTGCGCCACGCGAAGACCGTCGACGAAGGCGGGCGAGGCTTGTTCATCATCGCCCAACTCGCGCAGAACTGGGGCGTGCGCTACACGCTCGACGGCAAGACCGTCTGGGCCGAGCAGACTCTCCCGCCCCCAGCCACAGCGAGCTGAAGGCCTGCCCGTTCCCCTGTGCATCCCGGCTGGCGGGCCGAAAGCGCCCTGCGCGCCGGAGCCGAAGGCCCTGTGCGGTCTGGGTCAGGCCGGCCTGAGTTGGACGTTGTGGCGGTGTTGCGGGCCGCGAGGCCCGTAATCGATGTCCGCGCCGGTGTTGCTGCTGGTCATGACCGCGGGGGGAGCGTCGTAGGGATCCATGACCGCTTCGATGAAGATCAGCGTGTCGTTGGGCGCGCTGAGGGCCTCCGTCAGGTCCGCGGTGGTCCTGACGACGAACGATCGCGCCGTGGTGTCCGGACGGAGCACCCTCGGCAGATCCGCGTAAGCCCAGGTGGCGATGTCGTTGTACTGCTCGGTCTTGCCGAGGTAACCGCGTTCGATGGTGTATCCGCCGTTGTTGATCAGGAAGATCACCGGCTTGTGGTCGTGCCGCAGGACGGTCGACAGCTCCTGCGCGGTCAGCTGGAACGAGCCGTCACCCAAGAACAGCAGGTGGCGACGGTCTGGTGCTGCGGTCAGCGTGCCGAGCAGGGCTCCGACCGAGTAGCCGATCGAGCCCCAGTTGATCGATCCGACGAAGGTGCAGCCGGGTGGCAGGTGCAGGCCGAGGAGAGCGTACGACGTGCCGTTGTCGAGAAGGAGCACGTCCCCGGCCCGGAGGTAGCCCTGGATTGCCCGCCAGTACGCAGCCTGCGTCAGATGGGTGGAACCGCCTGTACGGGTCCCCGCCGCTGCGGCCTCCCGCTGTGGCGCAGCGCGGCTCGTGACGTGCGGGACGGCGTCCAGGACGCCACGGATGACTTCCTCGAGCGTCACCGCCTGATAGTTGTCGTCACCGATGTCCACCGAGTGGCCGCGGGCGCGGATCGTGTCTGCGGGCAGCGAGGCGGTGAAGTCGCCCGTGGTCACCTCGATCGGCCGGTAGCCGATGGAGAGCAGGCAGTCGCTGGTCTCGATCGCCGCGCGCACGTGCGGCTCGCTCGCCTGGCCGTTGTAGATGCCGACGTAGTAGGGGAACGTCTCGTCGATGACCGCCTTGGCCGTGCTGATCGCTGCTACGGGAATCTGCATTTTCTCCGCCAGCCCCATGACGTCGGCTGCCACGCCGAACCGGTCCGCGTCCAGATCCACCAGGACCGCCGGTGACTTGGCGGCGGACAGCTGCCTCGCGATCGCGGTGGTGCACGACCGCAGCCGTTCCGGGTCGCTGGGCGGTTGCGCGAGCACCAGCGGGGTTTGCGGAACCTCGATGTCGAGATAGGCGATGTCGGAAGGCAGCTCCACGTACACCGGGAGCTTTTCCCGCCAGGCGGTGAGGATCAGCCTGTCGATCTCGGTGGCCGCGTTGTGCGGGGTCAGTCTGGCCTGCGCGGCGGTCACCTGTGCGTAGGCGCCGAGGAAGCGGTCCCAGGTGCCGTCGGCCATCGTGTGGTGCATTCCCAGGCCGCGGTCGATGGACTTGAGCGGTATCGACCCGCAGATACAGACCACGGGCACGTGCTCGCTGTAGGAGCCGGCGACCCCGTTGATCGCGCTGAGCGCGCCGACGGCGTTCGTCACGAGGAGCGCGCCCATGCCGTTCAGCCGGGCATAGCCGTCCGCTGCATAGGACGCGTTCAGCTCACTGCAGTTGCCGACCCATGTCAGCGTGCCCGCGTCTTGGAGCTGCTGCAACAATTCGAGGTTGAAGTCACCAGGGACGCCGAAGAGGTGGCGGACGCCGGCCTCCTCCAGACGCCGGAGCAGGAAGTCGCCGATCGTCATCCATCGGCTCGGGCCAGTGGTCATCGCCTGTGCCTCCGAATCGCTGGTGTCATCTCCACGGGGGAGCGGGAGAGCGGCCTATATCCATTTTGCGGTGAGAGGTGGCTGGGGCCCTCCGGGGCGTTCGTGCTCCCCCTCGCGGGCGGATCGACCAGGCATGATGTCCGCCATGCCATGCGCCCGATACCGCCGAGAGGACCCTGCGTGCATCCCCGCCGGCCCGCCGATCCGGGTGCCGGGACAGGCGCCGACCGTGGACTCAGCTCTTGGCGATCAGCCGTTCCGTCGCGGGGCCTGATGGCGGGCGCTGCGGCTCTGACGGTCGCCGACGGGAGCGGCGGGCCCTACGGCTACAGGCCCGAAGCGGCGGCGGGCCCTGTCCGCAGCGGCTGCGGCGGCGCGAGCGCGGTCGTCGCCGGGGTTGCGTAGTTCGGGACGGGGTGCCCGTACGTGGGACGGGATTCGTACTCGGGGACGGGGTTTCGTTCGTGAACGGGGTTTCGGGAACGGGTTCCGTACTCGAGAACCAGGTTTCGTACTTCACTCCGCGAGAGAGATCGGCCCCGACCACCATCAACCCCGACCACCTTGCAGCCGGGCGGAACTGAGCAATGAAGTCCTACGCCATCAGGCTCCGGTCCCCGTATTCATCACGAATGTCACGCCTTCGGCGGGCAACTCGCGGCCTTCGTCGTCGACGAACCCCACCCGGACGGCCTGACCGGTGGAACGCAATCGCCGCAGAGAGGAGGGTCCCGACGGACGAGGGCGGTGTTGGTCACCCCACTGCTGGAGAGCCGCCAGCACGAGTTGCAGCTCCTGCCCCGCCGGAGTCAGGTGATAGCTCTGCCGATGCCGGCTGCCAGGCTCCTGGTACGTCCGCGTGCGCAACACACCGGCCTCGCTGAGAAGCTTGAGCCTGTCACTGAGCAGGTTCGGCGCGATGCCGAGGGACGACTGGATCTCGGCGAACCTGTGCTTGCCCGCGAATATGTCGCGCAGGACCAGCAGGGTCCACCGCTCGCCAAGCACTTGCAGGCTGCGCTCGATGGAGCAGGCCGGCGAATCCTCCATGGGGCCGGACACTTTCCTTGACGATGGCACTGCCACCCCACCTCCCACATCTCTGCCGGATCCACACCCATGCCACGCGACTGCATGGCATCATCGCATCGTACACCTGAGTATCGGATCACTACCCAGTCTGCCGCTCAAGCGTCTGTTCAGGCGGCCGGAGCATGCTGCCGGCCCGTGACGCGCACGGCATACGCAGCGCGCCGGGGCAAGCCCAACGGCCCGGGCGTCAGGGGACGAGGCCCGTGACCCGCCGTCCTTGAGCCGGCCGGCAACGGTGGCGAGCAGTTCGCCGGAGAGGACCTTGCCGGCCACGGCCCTGGACATGAGCGTGGCGCCGACCAGGGCGCCGAGGGTGAGCATCGCCTCGGCCCGGGCCTCCTCGGAGTCGTCACTCAGGCCGGCGAGCAGCTCCAGGCAGGTGCGGACCTGTTCCTCGTAGGCCTCCCCCTGGTCCGCGACGCCACAGCCGCCCTCTCCCCCGGGCGGATGCACGCCGCACACGAATTGACCGGTCCGACCTACGCCCACGCCATCCTGACCACCGCAGAACCCGTCACCGCATTGGAGGACGCACAGGCGTGAGCCTGAAGGCGCGCCCACCAACCCGGTGAAGCGCCCGCGTGTCACCGTCGGCCGCCTCGTCGGCAAGGGTGACCGAAGCCGCGCCGAAGGACGCCCCGACCTGCCGGACAACCGCCTCGCCGGGGCCGAGGGCAGCCGAGACTTGACTTTAATAATAAAAGTTAGATGGAATCGCTGCCGCCGACCCCAGAGCTCGGCCCGCGTGCAACACCAAGTGGATGGGACACAGACATGCAGATTCAAGGCAAGGCCGCCTTGGTGACGGGTGCCAATCGAGGGATCGGCCGGGCGTTCGCCCGAGAGCTTGCCGAGCACGGTGTCACGGTCTATGCCGCCGCACGCCGCCCCGAACTGATCACCGACCCCGGGGTGGTGCCGATCCAACTGGACGTCACGGACCCGGCCACCATCGCCACGGCGGTCGAGGCGATCGGCGACCTCTCGGTCCTGGTCAACAACGCCGGGACGGCCCTCGCGGCGCCGGTGCTCACCGCGTCACCGGACGACGCCAGGCGCGAGATGGAGGTCAACTACCTCGGCACCTGGGCCGTGACCCAGGCCTTCGCTCCGGCACTGTCCCGCAACGGCGGCGGTGCCGTCGTCAACATGCTGTCCGCCGCATCCTGGCTGGCCCTGGAGCAGGCGCCCGGTTATGCGGCGAGCAAGGCAGCGCAGTGGTCACTGTCCAACGCGATGCGGCTGGCTCTGCGTTCACAGGGCACCCGCGTGCTCGGTGTACACGTCGGCTATGTCGACACGGACCTGTCAGCCGGTGTCGATCAGCCCAAGATCAGTCCCGAGGAGGTCGCGCGGGCCGCGGTCAAGGGGCTCATCGCCGGCGAGGAGGAAGTGCTCGTCGACGAGTTCAGCCGCCAGATCAAGTCCGCGCTGCCGAACGACATCGCCGCGCTGTACTCGGCCCGGTGACGGACGGCGCCCATGAGCGACCTGTGCCACCCACGGCACGGCGGTTCTGCCTGCCGTAACATCAGCGCCAGCGCTGCGGCGACACCTCGCGCAAGGTTCGGCACGTTGCCCGAGCGTATCCGTTACGAGGACATGGTCGAGGAGAAGGCGGCCACGCCGAACGACCCGGCCAGGTGTGCCTGCACCCCCGAAGGATCGTGGACGGCCTTCTCCTGCCTGGCAGTCGACCTGGGACTGTGAGCGAAGGGTCCTGAAGCTGGGTCCGTCAGCCGTTCGACCGCTCGGGGGCCCGGCTGCCACCTGGCGCCGCACCCCCGAGCGGTCGAACGGGCGTCACCGCACACATCGCCGCTACGGGCGCAAGGCCGAGCACCTCCTAGGCTGCGTCGGTCGCGCGGCGCACCTGATCGCATACCGCCGTCTCGCCAGGCAGACCAGGCCGAGAAGCCCATGAGCCGAGGCCGAGCATCGCTTCGTCCGAAGGTCAGTACCTTCCCGAGCGCCTCGCGCATCTCGTCGATGCTCTCGGCCGGCACGTCGAGCACCGCCTCCACCTCGGCGTCCTCCAACTCCACGTCATCCAGACACTCGGGGTCCAGCAACACCGTGAGCAGACCGCAGAGCGACCTCACGGACACAGCCGTAGGCCGTGCACTGGTCCGGGGTCATCACGCAGTTGGTATCGAGGCCGAGCGCCGTGTCCTGCGCGGACGGCTCACCGACAGCGCACGTGAAGAGCAGGAAGAAGCCCTCCTCGTCCTTCGCTACGCCCGCCTGCATCTCGCCGTCGACGTCGACCTCGGCAGCCACCGCACGGGCCGTGAACCTGTATGCCCTACGCCGGTTCTACCAGCAGCCCGCACGGCCCACGCTCAGCCCGCGGCAAGCGACGACACCGTCACCTCTCGCCGGGCCGGGAGGCCCACCGGACTTCCCGGCCCGGGCACGTGGTCATCGTCGCGTAGGAGGCCGCATGGATGTCCGGCACGCCCGGGCGTAGGCGGTGCCCGGGGCCGGCGGGACCGAGTGGGTCGGGGTTGAGCCACTCGGCCCCGGCGAGCGGGTCATGTGCAGAGGACCGGACCGGTCATCACCGGGACGGCACGGTCGTGCCGGCCGCGCGTCCCTGGCCGCGGTACGGGGCCAGGAACGTGGTCAGCGCCGCCAGCATCTCCTCGGGCGCCTCTTCGGCGACCCAGTGGCCGCAGTCGGGGATGACCACGCTCTGCACGTCGTGCGCGGCAGCCTTCATGGAGACCCCGGCTGCGCCACCGATGCTCAGCGCTCCGCCGATCGCCAGGACGGGCATGGTCAGCAGGCCGGCCTTCTGGCGTTGCACGTTCTGCGCCACCATGGTGTCGAACGCTCGGTAGAAGCCGAAGCTGCCGCGCAGTGCGTCGCGGTGGGAGGCCAGGGTGCGGATGTAGTAGTCGGTGGCGTAGTCGGGCAGCTTCTTCGCGGCCTGGATGTCGAACTCGTAGCCGAAGTAGATGTCTTCCCGTCCCCTGACGAGCAGCTCGTTCAGCTCGGCGAGCCGGTTGAAACCGATGTGCCACGCCCGGTCGTTGAGCCCCTCGGGGCCGAAGAGCGGCGGCGACACGCTGATGCCCGGCAGGGGAGCCTCAGCGACGGCCAGGCGATCGACCCGCTCCGGATGGTCCGCGGCCAGGGCGTAGGCGATCGGCATCCCGGTGTCGTGGCCGACCACGCCGAACCGCTGGTGACCGAGTGCGTCCATCAGCGCGACCAGGTCATTGGCGAGGGTGGCGGTGTCATACCCGTCCTGCGGCTTGTCGGTCAGGCCGATGCCGCGCTGGTCGACTGCGATGACCGTGAAGTCCTCGGCCAGTGCGGGCATCAGCAGGCGCCAGGCGTACCAGGTCTCGGGCCAGCCGTGGACCAGCAGCAGCGCCGGGCCGTTGCCTCCGACCACCACGTGCTGGCGCAGTCCACCAGCTTCGACGTACCGGCTGGTGAACGTCTTGGTGAAACCGGCCGGAAGGTGTGGTGCCTGTGAGACGGAGCCGAAGCCTTCCACCTTCCCACCCGCCGGCCATCCGCGGCTCGTTCCGCCTTCGGCTGCTGCAGCCGGCCGGGCAGGGAGCAGGAGGGATCCGGCAGTCGCTGCGACCGCCGCTGCGGCCGAGGTGGACAGGAATTTCCGCCGAGAGTGCGGCGGGATCATTTCAGTCACGGTAGACCTCTCGGGTTGTCCGGCTTGCATGTGAGGGCGAGATGCCAAGGGTGAGAGCGCGGGCGGCTCGTCGGAGCGATGAGTGCTCATCGACGCGACGCCGGGCGCACCCCCTTTTGAGCAGTGAAGGTGCTGTTCGACTTTGAGCAGTGAAGGTGCTGTTCGACGCCGACGAGGCCCGCCGCCCGGTGGGCGGTGCACCCCCTCGGCGGTTTTGGCCGGGCAGCGATGAATCAGAGCGTCAACGTGGCCGACAGCAGGGCGTTCGCCGCGGTGATGTCACCGCTGATCCATTCCGGTCGGGCGGCCTGCCGCTTCCACAGGGCGAGCAGCAACTCGGCTGCGGTGGCCTCCACCGTGGCCGCCGCGGGACCCGAATCCACCGGCAGGGCCTGCGGGATGTCGCCCGGCCGAATGAGCCAGCTGTGTCCCGTGTCGGTGGTACGGAGCGCCACGGGAGCCGGCAGCGGCTTGTGCTCGTCGCTGCCCCAGACCCTGGGAACCATCACGGCGAACACCTCGTCCACTCCGTCGGCCGCGATCAGAGGATCGACGTGCACCTCGGCCCCGAGGGCCAGCTGGGCATCGACCAGGTGGACCGCGGTGTCCTGGGTCACGCGCCGGAACCAGAGCGCAGCCACTGCGCCTTCGAAGCCGAATGCCCAGGTCGGAGCGGTGGGCTCGGTCTCCTCCAGGGCGGCCGCCACCGTGGCCGCGCCCTCGGCGTACCAGTCGGCGATCTGCTGCCCGGCAGGCGGGGCGAACTGGTCGCGGGGCAACTCCCCGGTCTTCAGCACGGCTGCCGCGAAGCGGGACGCCTGGCCCAGATGGGTGCCCAGGTCGTGCATGTTCCAACTGCCGCAGGTGGCCACCGGGACGCCCGGGTCCGCGATGCGCAACAGCCGCTCGAGTGCCACCGCCTCCTCGCGCAGTACGGCCAGATAGGTGCCGGTGGCGAGCGGCAACGGAGCGGGGGGCTGATTCACGGCGACCTCCGGAAAGGCGGGGCTGGTGACGGCGGTTGACTCGGCCGCCAGGGAACTGGCCCTGCATTCAGGAAGCGGCCGTCTGAGCGCCGCCCCTGGGGCCGGAGGGAAGCATGCACGGCAGACTAGAGTTTCGCAAGTCAGATGCTTCCGTCGGATGCGACGGCGCACACGGAAGGCAACTCGGCGCCCCCGATCGGCCCGACGGGGGTTTCGTTCCGCCGCTTCACCACGAGCCGGCCACGTCCGCACAGCGCGACCGGACCCCGGCACCCGCCCACAACGGCCGCCGAGGCGCCGCCCGCAGGTGGGACGGCGCGCATGGCCGGCCGGCGACAACGACGGCGAGCAGATCGCGGGCAGGTTCACCGCGTCAACTGCGTCCACTGCGTCCACTGCGTCCACTGCGTCAACCGCAAGAAGCACCGATACGCCCGTCGCCCCTTCGATGGAGCTTGACTTTCATTTCTATAGTTAGCTAGCGTGCGGCACATGCCAAGCACACAGCAGTTCCACGTGTCCGAAGTGTCGCCGTCCTACTGGAAAGTGACCTTCTCCAACGGCCCGATCAACCTCATGGACGTGGACACCATCGAGCAACTCGCCGCGCTGGTGGACCGGATGGAGCGGGCGCCTGACCTGACGGTGGTCGTGTTCGACAGCGACAACCCCGCCTTCTTCATGGCGCACTTCGACTTCCTGGCGGACAAATCACGCATCGCCGCGATGAAACCCGGCCCCACGGGGCTCCATCCCTACTCGGACAACTTCGTCCGCCTCGGCAAGGTCCCGGCCGTCACGATCTCCGCGCTCAAAGGCCGCACCCGCGGAGCGGGAAGTGAGTTCGCGCTGGCCACGGACATCCGTTTCGCCGGGCACCGCGCAATCCTGGGGCAGTTCGAGGTCAGTGTCGGGGCCGTGCCCGGCGGCAACGCGACGGGGCACCTGAGCAGGCTGGTGGGCCGGGGCCGCGCGATGGAGATCCTGCTCGGGGCCGACGACTTCCCGGCGGAGCTGGCGGCCCGGTACGGCTACGTCAACCGCATCCTTCCCGAGGACGAGCTGGACGATTTCGTCGATGCCTTCGCCCGCCGTGTCGCGGGGTTCGACAAGGCCGCCGTAGCCGGAACCAAAGCCCTCGTCGACGAGAGCACCCGGATCCCGGACGAAGAGTTCGGATCCGCTCTGGACGCCTACTTCCGAACGGTAGGACGGCCGGTGAACGAACACCGCGTCCGGCGCCTGTTCGAAGGAGGCCTGCAGAAGCCGGACGGCGTCGAACTCGACCTCGGCAGGCAGGTCGCAGAGAGCAACCGGAACTGACGCCTGCGACACAGCACCCCGAGCGGGACCTGGCCCTCAGCAAAGCTCGCTAAGGTCCGGCATGAGTGAGCGCACCGGGCGACTCGGCAACCACAGCCGCAACAGCACCTCTCCTGGATCGCCGCAAGCAGTCCTGGCCGGACCCCGGGCAGCCTCCGACCCGGGGTCCGGCCTGCCGACGGGACGGGAGGAAGGTACGGCATCCGACGAACCCTGGTGCTCCACCGCGGCCCGGCCGACCCAGCCCTGCCGAGCACCGCGCCGACCTGGGCCTCTTCACGCGTCAGAGGCCCCATACCGCCCTCATGACGTCAGCCCGTCGTCGCCCTGCACAGCCGGACCCACGGGTCTCATGCCTGCGTCAGGATCACTCGTAGTGCCGACACCGACCGCGACCGGCCGACGGCGCCGGAAGGCATTCGCGGACATCTACTCCGCTCCACGTGACCTTCGCTGCTGCAAGGTCGATACTGCCGACAGGGTTCCGACCGCAACGCAACCAATCGACAAGGGACACCTGGCACTCTGTCAGGGAAGTCAGCATTCAGTCGGCGTCCGGACCACCACGACCCCCTTGCGCCCGCCGTCACCCGCCAAGATCGAGAATCGACCGTACCCAGACTGACCAGCAAAGACACTTGCCAGAGGCCCGTCTGTTGGCCTCACCAGGAGGTATCCATGAAGATGCTGATCAACGTGCCGGAGACCGTGGTGGCGGACGCGCTGCGCGGGATGGCGGCGGCGTATCCCGATCTGACCGTGGACGTGGAGAACCGGGTGATCGTCCGCCGGGACGCTCCGGTGGCCGGACAGGTGGCACTGGTGTCAGGCGGCGGGTCGGGGCACGAGCCGCTGCACGGCGGCTTCGTCGGCCCGGGCATGCTCTCCGCCGCCTGTCCGGGCGAGGTGTTCACCTCGCCGGTGCCGGACCAGATGGCGCGTGCCGCGGCGGCGGTGGACAGCGGCGCCGGCGTGCTGTTCGTGGTGAAGAACTACACCGGCGACGTGCTCAACTTCGACATGGCGGCCGAGCTGGCCGAGGACGAGGGCATCCAGGTCGCCAAGGTACTGGTGAACGACGACGTGGCGGTCACCGACAGCCTGTACACGGCCGGGCGCCGCGGCACCGGCGCGACGCTGTTCGTGGAGAAGATCGCGGGCGCCGCGGCGGCCGAGGGGCAGCCTCTGGAGCGCGTGGAGGCGATCGGCCGACAGGTGAACGAGAGCTCGCGCAGCTTCGGCGTGGCCCTCAGCGCCTGTACGACCCCGGCGAAGGGCTCCCCCACCTTCGAACTGCCCGAAGGGGAGCTGGAGTTGGGCATCGGCATCCACGGCGAGCCGGGACGCGAGCGGCGGCCGATGATGACCTCCGGGGAGATCGCCGACTTCGCGGTGAACGCGCTCCTGGAGGACATGCCGCCGCGCAGCCCCGTGCTGGTGCTGGTCAACGGCATGGGCGCGACCCCGCTGCTGGAGCTGTACGGCTTCAACGCCGAGGTGCAGCGGGTGCTGCGCGAACGCGGAGTCGCCGTGGCCCGCGTCCTCGTCGGCAACTACGTCACCTCTCTGGACATGGCGGGCGCCTCGGTGACGCTCTGCCAGGCCGACGAGGAGTTGCTGCGCCTGTGGGACGCTCCGGTGAAGACTCCCGCGCTGCGCTGGGGGATGTGATACCGCGGACGAGGCGACCACCACCCCCGCCACAGCGGCCAACACCCCTATCACGCAAGGAGATCCTGTGCTCGACGCCGACTTCTTCCGCCGTTGGATGGTGGCGACCGCCGCCTCCGTCCACCGCGAGGCGGACCGGCTCACCGCCCTCGACTCGGCCATCGGCGACGCCGACCACGGCAGCAATCTGCAACGAGGATTCACGGCCGTACGGACCGCCCTGGAGAAAGAGGTGCCGGACACCCCGGGCGCGGTGCTGGTTCTCGCCGGGCGGCAGCTCATCTCGACGGTCGGCGGCGCGTCCGGGCCGCTGTACGGCACCCTGCTGCGCCGGACCGGGAAGGCGCTCGGGGATGCCACCGAGGTCAGCGAGGAGCAGCTGGCCGAGGCGCTGCGCGAGGGCGTGGACGGGGTGATGACGCTCGGCGGGGCGGCCCCCGGCGACAAGACCATGATCGACGCCCTGGTGCCGGCCGTGGACGCGCTCGGCGACGGCTTCGCCGCCGCGCGGGCCGCAGCCGAGGAGGGCGCGGTGGCCACCACCCCGCTGCAGGCCCGCAAGGGCCGGGCGAGCTATCTCGGCGAGCGCAGCATCGGCCACCAGGACCCGGGGGCGACCTCGTCGGCGCTTCTGATCGCGGCGCTGGAAGAGGCGTCGGAGGACGGACGGTGAAGGACGGGAAGGTGGTCGGGATCGTGCTCGTGTCGCACAGTGCGGAGGTGGCCGCCTCGGTCGCCGAGCTGGCGAAGGGCCTGGCCAGCGGGGCGCCGGCGGTGCCCGTGGCCCCGGCGGGCGGCACCGAGGGCGGCGGGCTCGGCACCAGCGCCGAGCTGATCTCCGCCGCCGCGGCCTCGGTGGACCGCGGCGCCGGGGTGGCGGTGCTCACCGATCTCGGCAGTGCCGTGCTCACGGTCAAGGCACTGCTCGCCGAGGGTGGCGAACTGCCGGACGGCGCCCGGCTGGTGGACGCGCCGTTCGTCGAGGGCGCGGTGGCCGCGGTGGTCACCGCCGCGACCGGTGCCGATCTGGACGCGGTGGAGGCCGCGGCGGCGGAGGCGTACGGCTACCGCAAGGTGTGAGCGTGCCGAGCGGTGCGGCCGGTCACCTGTTCGCGACGAACAGCCTGGCCAGCCGCGCCCCTTTGGACACCGCCGCCGCATGGTCCTCGATCGGGTCCAGGTGCGAGTGCTTGAAGACGACGTAGGTGACGCCGGAGGGCACGCCGCCGTCGCGCGGGTCGCTCGGGATGCCGAGGCCGCGGGCGGTGGCGTAGGAAGCCTCGCCGATGACGTCGCGCGGGCCGGTGTCACCGACCACGGCGTACTGGACCCGGCCGTGGTACAGGACGGCGGCGACCGAGCCGCCCTTGACGCCGTCCTTGCGCGGGTTCCAGATGCGGCTGGGGGGCGGGAGGACGATGTAGGGCAGGGAGTCGGCCTTCAGATGACGGCCGTCGGACTGCTGGTAGGCGGTCATGGCGGCGAACGACGGGTCGGTGCGGCGGTTGCAACGGGCGGTGGACTGTCCGTCGCAGTCGATGTCCATGTCGGCCTTCCAGAACACGGCGTCCCGGGTGCCGCAGACGGGCACCTTCGCCGAGCGGTCGGCGTCGGTGCGGTACCGGCCCCGGGAGATCTGGTGGCACTCACCCAGCCGGGCCAGCAGGTCGGTGGCGGCGACGGCGCCTTCGCCGTGGGCCGCGGACCGTTCGCGGGGCGGGACGGCTGCGGCCGTGACGGGCAGCGCGGCCGGGGCGAGCAGGGCGGCGCCGGCCGCGGCCAGCGTCAGCGACGGGACACGCACGATGAGGGACCCTCTCCTCGGGGACAAAACGGATATCTGGCCCTTATGGGGCAAACATCCAGCACACTGTGGGGTGAGCCCGCGCCCCCGGCAGTCCGGACCGCCCCGAAGAGGCCGGATGGAGCACGCTTCTGACGCCTCATGAGGGACGAGAAGTGGCGCAACAGGACTAACGAGGGCCACGGAAGTAGCGGTGAGTGACGAGAAGCGAGGGCGACAGCAGGGGCCGGGGGATCCGGACCGAAGCCGGGCCGGACCCCCGGCCGCCCGCGCGGGCGCGGGATCGGCGACGACAGCGTGTCCGCGCCACAGGCCTGAACTTCCCTGCTCTCCGGGGCAGTTCAGCCGTCGGGAAGCTCAGCATACGTAACCCTGCGGCAAGGTCACCAACGCGGACCCGCCCCGGTCACCCGCCCGGACCCGCCCCGTCCCCCACACGGACTCCCACCGGCCCCCCGTGCGGCCCCCTTGCCGTGGGAGTGCACGCCGCGCCATATTGGTCCGGACCTTTACGTGACCGCCGATGCCGCCGTCCTCGGGAGGCAGAGCCGTGCGACGCGTTCCCTGGCCGCTCCTTCCGGTCTGCGCGGCCCTGCTGCTGGTGACGTCCTGCGGCTGGGGCGGGGGCGCCGACGGGGACGAGGGCCGGGCGCCCGGCCCCCCGACCGGGGTCACCGCGCAGGCGGGCAGCGCCACGAGTGTGCATGTGATGTGGAACGCGGTGCCGGACACCCCGGGCGTCCGTGCCTACCAGGTATATCGGGGCACCACGAAAGTGGAGGAAGTACCCGGCTCGCAGCACATGGTGGACGTCACCAGGCTCAGGCCGTCCACCGTGTATGCCTTCACCGTGCGGGCCCGGGACTCCGCGGGACGGCTGGGGCCGCCGAGCCGTGCGGTGCGGGCGCGGACACCGGCCCTGGCGGCGGCCGACCGCTCGGCGCCGACCCGGCCGTCGCATCCCGCCGGGCGGGTCCTCGGCGGCCGGGAGGTCCAGCTGTCCTGGGGCGCGTCCCGGGACGACCGCGGCGTGGTGTCGTACGACGTGTACCAGGGCGACGCGAAGATCCACACGGTCGGCGGGGACCAGACCGCCACCGTGGTCACCGGGCTGCGCCCCGGCACCGGCTACGTGTTCACGGTGCGGGCCCGCGACGCCGCCGAGAACGTCTCCCCCGCGAGCGCCCCGGTCCCCGTGACCACCCCGGGCACCGACGACGGCCGGGGCACCGCGCCGGTCGGCTTCGCCGCGACGACCCACCACACCGGCGGCGCGTACTACATCGACCTGTCCTGGGACCCGCCCCGCGTGGACGGGGTCGTCACCGAGTACCGGATCCTGCTCGACGGCGCCGCGGCGACCTCGCTGGTGTGGGGCGGCACGCCCCCGCACGGACGGGCGGGCTACAGCTTCTACGTGGGCCGCACCGCGGGGCAGGAACACCGGGTGCGGCTACGGGCTCGGCTGCCGGACGGCACCTGGGGCGGCTGGTCGGCGCAGCGGACGGTGACCACGGGCGGCTGACCGGCGCATCCCCACGGCGTGCCGCCCTGCGCCGGAGGAAGGAGGCCGTCACCCGACCGGGTGTGTCCCGGGTGCGGGTGCCCGCACGGCCGCGTTGGCTGCTGACCAGGCAGCACGGACGCTTCCCGACCCACGGCGGCGCATGGGACGTACCGCCGACCGTGCCGCCGGAGGCCAGCCCATGCACACCTCGCGACTCCTCGTCCGCTCCGGACTGACCCTGGCGGCCGCCGCGGCACTCCCGGCCCTCCTCGCCGGGCCGTCCGCCGCGGTCTCGGGCATCTCCGTCAGCACCACCGGGTCCGCCGTCTCGGTGGTCACCAGCGCGTGCTCCGAGATCAACGGCAGCTGGGGCAACGCGGCCCTGCTCACCAGCAAGCAGGCGAACTTCGCCGAGGGCCGGCGGGTGCCCCTGGCGGGCACGACCGTCAGCCAGTCCGCGGCCTGGTCGGGAGTGGGCCCGGGTACGTACACCGTGGTCGTCATCTGCTCCAGCGGCAGCACGGCGGGCACCCAGTCGGTGATCGTCTCGCCCGCCTCGGCGCCGAAGTCGTCCGCCTCGGCGCCGGATCCGTCCGCCTCGGCGCCGGCGATCTCGTCGACGGCCTCGCCGGGACCGTCCCGGGGTGTGCTGGGCGGCCTGGGCGGAGCGGCCCGCGACTACGGTCCGCTGACGGTGGGCATCGGCGCTGCCCTGGTGTGCGCCGGAGGCATCGCCACGGGCTGGTATCTGCGCCGCCGTTCGAAGCCGTACCGGCTCTGACGCACCGGCCGGCAGCACGGCTCAGCCGGCGTCGGGCAGTTCGGCGAACTCCGCCAGCGCCTGGGTGAGCCACCGGGTCCAGAAGGTCTCCAGGTCGATGCCGGCCCGCAGCACGAGGTGGCGCAGCCGGTCCTCGGGGGCGTCCCGCTCCGGCGGGAAGTCGCGCTCCTCGATCTCCCGGTACTCGGCCAACTGCCTTCGGTGCAGCTCCAGATGCCGGCGCAGATCCGCCTCCAGACCCGTCGTGCCGACCACCGCCGCCGCCCGCAGCCGCAGCAGGAGCGTGTCCCGCAGCGGCTTGGGGTCCTGGGCGGCGGCGGACCAGCGGGCCAGTTCGGCGCGGCCCGCGGGCAGGACCTCGTAACTCTTCTTCTGCCCGCGGGCCGGCGTTTCCGCCGGCAGTGCGCGGATGAGGCCCTCGGCCTCCAGCTTCCCCAGCTCGCGATAGATCTGCTGGTGCGTCGCGGACCAGAAGTAGCCGATCGACTTGTCGAACCGGCGGGTCAGCTCCAGTCCCGACGACGGCTTTTCCAGCAGGGCGGTGAGGATCGCGTGCGGGAGTGACATGGCCTCATCCTAGGGACGGTTCCCACGGGACCTACAGCGCCGCCGCCAGCTCCGTGCCCTGCTTGATGGCCCGCTTGGCGTCCAGCTCGGCCGCGACGTCCGCCCCGCCGATCAGATGGACGCTGCGTCCGGCGGCGGCCAGCTCGTCGTAGAGGTCGCGGCGGGGCTCCTGGCCGGTGCACAGGACCACCGTGTCGACCTCCAGGACGGTGCTCTCCTCGCCGACGGTGATGTGCAGGCCGGCGTCGTCGATCCGGTCGTAGCGCACGCCCGGGACCATGGTCACGCCGCGGTGCTTGAGTTCGGTGCGGTGGATCCAGCCGGTGGTCTTGCCGAGGCCCGCGCCGACCTTGGTGGTCTTGCGCTGGAGCAGGTGGACCTGGCGGGGCGGCGCGGGCCGCTCGGGCGCGGCGAGACCGCCCGGCACCCGGTAGTCCATGTCGACGCCCCAGTTGCGGAAGTACGTCTGCGGGTCCTCGCTCGCCTTGTCGCCGCCGTCGGTCAGGTACTCGGCCACGTCGAAGCCGATGCCGCCGGCGCCGAGGACGGCGACCCGCTCACCGACGGGAGCGCCGCCCTGCAGGACGTCGAGGTAGCCGAGGACGCGGGGGTGGTCGACACCGGGGATGTCCGGGGTGCGCGGAGTGACGCCGGTGGCCACGACCACCTCGTCGTAGCCGTCCACGGTCTCGGCGGTGACCCAGGTGCCGAGGCGTACGTCGACTCCGTGGGCGTCGAGCTGGTGGCGGAAGTAGCGCAGCGTCTCGTCGAACTCCTGCTTGCCGGGGACCTTCCGGGCGACGTTGAGCTGTCCGCCGATCTCGCCCGCGGCGTCGAAGAGGGTGACGTCGTGACCCCGTTCGGCGGCGGAGACCGCGCAGGCGAGGCCCGCCGGACCGGCACCGACGACGGCGACGCGCTTCTTCAGCCGGGTCGGGGAGAGCACCAGCTCGGTCTCGTGACAGGCGCGCGGGTTGACCAGACAGGAGGTGATCTTGCCGCTGAAGGTGTGGTCGAGGCAGGCCTGGTTGCAGCCGATGCAGGTGTTGATGGCCTCCGGCGTGCCGGCGGCGGCCTTGGCGACGAAGTCGGGGTCGGCGAGCATCGGACGGGCCACGGAGACCATGTCCGCGTAGCCGCCGGCCAGCAACTCCTCGGCGAGTTCGGGGGTGTTGATGCGGTTGGTGGTCACCAGCGGCACGGACACCTCACCCATGAGCTTCTTGGTGACCCAGGTGTAGGCGCCGCGCGGGACGGAGGTGGCGATGGTGGGGATGCGGGCCTCGTGCCAGCCGATGCCGGTGTTGATGATCGTCGCCCCGGCGGACTCGACCGCCCTGCCGAGGGCGATCACCTCCTCCAGTGAGGAGCCGCCCGGGACCAGGTCCAGCATGGAGAGACGGTAGATGACGATGAATTCCTCGCCGACGGCCTCGCGGACCCGCTCGACGATCTCGACCGGGAAGCGCATCCGGTTCTCGTACGACCCGCCCCAGCGGTCGGTGCGCCGATTGGTCTGCGCGGCGATGAACTCGTTGACGAGGTAGCCCTCGGAGCCCATGATCTCCACGCCGTCGTAGCCGGCCTGCCGGGCGAGGCGGGCGGCGCGGGCGTAGTCGTCGATGGTCCGCTCGACGTCGGCGTCGCTCAGTTCACGGGGCACGAACGGGCTGATCGGCGCCTGCAGCGGGCTCGGCGCGACGAGGTCCTGGTGGTAGGCGTACCGCCCGAAGTGCAGGATCTGCATGGCGATGCGGCCGCCCTCGCGGTGCACGGCCTCGGTGACGACCCGGTGCTGCTCGGCCTCCGCCTCGGTGGTGAGCCTGGCCCCGCCCTCGTACGGCCGGCCCTCGTCGTTGGGCGCGATGCCGCCGGTGACGATGAGGCCCACTCCGCCGCGGGCGCGGGCCGCGTAGAACGCCGCCATCCGCTCGAAGCCGCGCTCGGCCTCCTCCAGACCGACGTGCATGGAGCCCATCAGCACGCGGTTGGGCAGGGTGGTGAAGCCCAGGTCGAGCGGGGTCATCAGATGCGGGTAACGGCTCATCGGGCCCTCCGTGCGCGGTGTCGTCGCCTCTTGTTGTAGAGGAGACCCCCCGATTATGCAATTAGTTGCAGAACCTCAAGGGGGTGACACCGACCACTCTGTACCTACTAGTATGTACACACGGATCAGCACTCGACCCGCTCCGAAAGGACGTTTCACCATGCCCTTCGTCCGGATAGACACGCTCGGCACCGACCCCGCCCGGCTCGACGCACTCGGCCAAGCCGTCCAGGACGCCCTGGTGGAGACGCTGGGCGTTCCGCCCGCGGACCGGTTCCAGGTGCTGACCAGCCACGACGGCGTCACCAGCATGCTGCGTCACGACGACTACCTGGGCATTCGCAAGGACGACTCGGTGGTGTTCGTGGCGATCACCATGCGTGCGGGGCGCTCCGCGGAGCAGAAGACCGCGCTGTACCGGCGGATCGCCGACCTGGTGCACGAGCGCACCGGGACCGAGCCGCGCAACGTGGTCATCACCGTCACCGAGAACACACTCGTGGACTGGTCCTTCGGCGACGGCGAGGCACAGTACGCCCCGGCCGGCGCAGAGCCGGCCGGGGCGCAGCCGTAGGACAGGGGCGGATCAGCGGCTCTGCAGCCGCAGGTGCAGGTCCCTCTCCTGGTCTCCGGAGGCCGTGCAGGTCTCCTCGACGGTGAACATCGAGTCCAGGGTGTGCCGGAACCGGTCCACGGCCCAGTAGCCGCCCTGGACGTCCGCCTGGACGGACGCGTCGAGGTGGACCGGTGGGCAGCCGGGCCCACGGGCGTCCGCGACGTCATAGGTGCCGAGCCACACCATCGGCCGTACCTCGTGGAGTTGCTGAGGCACCTCGTCCGCGCCCCGGTCGGACGCGAAGCAGGAGCTCAGCGCGTCGAAGACGAGACGGGCGTCCTCCTTGGAACCGCTGATCTCCACCGTGACGGTTTCGGGGTGCGACCGCTCCGTGTGTGCCATTGATCGCTCCTTTCGTGCCGCGCCGCGGTGGAACGGGGTACCCCGCCGAACCGCGTCCATCCCCAGGAAAGCACCAGCGGCCGGCCGGCACACCTCAGCCGCGGGAGAACTTGTACGTCTTGCTGTCCGTGAGAATGCAGAAGCCGGGCGACATCACGATCACGCGCAGGACACCGGTGCGCCGGTCGTAGTCGATGCCCTCCACCTCGAACGTGCCGGAGCAGGAGCTGCGCAGTGGCAGCTGGCGCAGGGCGGTGACATGCCCGGTGACGTCCGCCGAGCCGTTCGGCGGGGCCGAAAGGTCGATCTGGAGCAGCGGCTTGGTGATGCCGAAGAGGCTGCCGTCCGGGTCGTCGGAGGAGCACAGCAGCGTGGTGGGGCCGGAGAAGTCGCAGCCCTGGACGTCACGGACCGGGTGGTCCAGGTTGACCGTCGAGGCCTGCGGGAGATTCGCCGCGGGCGAGGTGGACGGGTTGACACCGGGGGTCGGGAAGACGAGCAGGCGGTTCATCGTGCCCCATTCACCCGAAAGCATCCACTGGCCGTCGGGCGAGATCGCGTCCCAGGAGTTGTTCAGGGCCTCGCCCGGGCTGAGCGTGTGGACGTACTCCGACCAGGTGCCGTCGGGCGCCTGGACGCGGTACATCTTCGTGTCGCCGGAGTCCCGCTGATAGGGCTCGATGTAGTAGCCGTTGTAGGAGGCATCGGGATCGCCGACGTGGTTCCAGCCGCGGCTGGAGACGCCGATCGGAATGGTGCCGACGCCGGTGTACCGGTTGGGGCTGTTCGCCGGGACCTCGACGGAGGTCAGTCCCTGGCTCTCGTCCAGCGGGCGGGCGCGGTCCGAGCCGGTCTCGGTCCAGGTGTCGGCCGCTGCGGCGGACCCGGGTACGGAGAGGGACACGACGGCGGCGGTGGCGAGGGTGACGAGTCCGGCGAGAACTGCGTGACAACGTTGCCGGGCGGACGCGGGCATGGCCGACTCCTCGGACGGGTGGGGGCACTCGGTCGGCGGACAGTCTGGCGTGGCGCATTAGTCATGTACAGGCCAATACAGCAACATGAGCGTGAACTCTCCCGGTCCGCAGCAGCGGCGTGCACGATGTCCGGGTGAGGAGTCGCCGCGCCGGCTTCACCGGACGCGTGCTGCTGTGGTGAGAGATGGTGGAGGCAGCGGCCGAGGCGCCGGTGTGTCGGGTGTGAGCGCGGTGGAACAAGGGGAGTCGGCACGGGGGAGTACGTGCCGTGCGGAAGGCGGTGCATGGCATGAGTGCAGCCGAGGCTCCGGCGACGGCCGGCGGCGAGCCGGAACCGGTTCGGCCCGGCGGTCTCCTCGACGTGCTGGGCGTCGCGTCCGTGGTGCTGGACACCGACGGGCGGATCGTGCTGTGGAGCCCGCAGGCGGAGGAGCTGTTCGGATACAGCGCGCGGGAAGCCCTCGGCCAGTACGCCGCCCGGCTCATGGTGCACGAGCGGCACCTGGAGCTGGTCGGCCGGCTCTGGGCCGATGTCATGCGCACGGGTCAGAGCTGGGCCGGCGGCTTCCCGATCCGGCACAAGGACGGCAGCACCCGGCTGGTGGAGTTCCGCAACATGCGGCTGCTGGACGACCGCGGTGACGTGTACGCGCTCGGCCTGGCCGCCGACCAGTCGACCGTACGGCGTCTCGAGCAGGACGTGGCGCTGTCCGAGCGGATGGTGAAGCAGTCGCCGATCGGCTACGCCGTCCTGGACACCAGGCTGCGCTTCGTCTCGGTCAACCCCGCCCTCGAGAAGATCAACGGGGTGCCGGCCGCCGAGACCGTGGGACGGACCGTGGGTGAGGCACTGCCGACGCTGGACGCGGCGCCCGTGGAGTCCGCCGCACGCCTGGTGCTGGAGACCGGTGTGCCCGTGATCGACGACATGCTGTTCGGCCGCACCCCCGCCGACCCCGACCGGGAGCACACGTGGGCCCTCTCGCTCTACCGGCTCGAGGACGCCACCGGCAACGTGCTCGGCGTGGCGGTGTCGGTGGTCGACATCACCGAGCAGCACCGGGCCGCCGTCGAGCGGGAGGCCGCCCGGCGCCGGCTCGCCGTCATCGCCGACGCCACGACCCGGATCGGTACGACGCTCGAACTGGACCGCACCGCCTGCGAGCTGGCCGAGGTCGCCGTACCGGAACTCGCCGACGTGGCCGCCGTGGACCTGCTGGACGCGGTGGTGGGGGGCCGGCGCAGCACGCTCGGCCCGTCGGAGGAAGCGGTGATCCAGGCCCTCGCGGTGCGCCCGCAGGACGGCTCGGACGCCGTACGGGCCGCCGACCCGCCAGGCGCCATCGCCCGGTACGCACCGGACCGCCTGGTCACCGAGTGCGTACGTACCGGCGAGGCGGTGCTGGTGCCGCACGTGAAGGACGAGGACCTGCCGCGCATCGCCCGCAGCCCCGAGGCGGTCGAACTGCTCGGCCGGGCGGGACTGCACTCCTACCTCGTAGTGCCGCTCATCGCGCGCGGCGAGGTGCTCGGCGCCCTGGACCTCAAGCGCACCCGCAATCCGGCGCCGTTCGACCAGGACGACGTCCTGCTCGCCCGGGAGCTGGCCGCCCGCGCCGCCGTCCAGATCGACAACGCCCGCTGGTACCAGAACGCCCGTAACACCGCCCTCACCCTCCAGCGCAGTCTGCTGCCCGGTCATCCGCGGCTCATGACCGGCCTCGAGGTGGCCTCCCGCTACCAGCCCGCGGGGGCCACCAGCGAGGTCGGCGGCGACTGGTTCGACGTCATCCCGCTGGAGGGCGGCAAGACCGCGCTCGTGGTGGGCGATGTGATGGGCAGTGGGATCAGCGCGGCCGCGACCATGGGCCGGCTGCGCACGGCGACCACCACGCTGGCCGCCCTCGACCTCGACCCGGCGATGCTGCTGGAGCACCTGGACAAGACCACCTCGGCGCTGGACCACTCCATCGCCACCTGTGTGTACGCCGTCCACGATCCGCATCTGCGGCAGTGCCGGATCGCCAACGCCGGCCATCTTCCACCGGCCCGGGTCCGCCGGGGCCGCCCGCCGGAACTGCTCGAACTGCCGACCGGGGTGCCGCTGGGGGTGGGCGGGGTCGAGTTCTCCACCGTCACCGTCGACTTCGAGCCCGGCGACGAGCTCGTGTTCTACACCGACGGGCTGGTGGAGACCCGCTGCCACTCCCTGGACGAGCGCCTGGACTTCCTGCTGTCCCTGCTCGGCGACCCGGCCCGGCCCCTGGAGGAGATCTGCGACCTCCTCCTGCGGACCCTGCACCACCCCGACAACCACGACGACGTCGCCCTGCTCATCGCCCGGGCGCAGGAACTCCCGTAGCCGGGGCGGAGATCAGGGCCGTACGCCGATCACCACGTGCGCGGACAGCTCCTCCGAGACCGCCGGCCGGGTCCTCAGGCCCGCCTCGGTCAGGGCCCGTACGGCCGCCGGTGCCTGGCGCTCACTCGTCTCGGTGAGCAGGCAGCCTCCGGGTGCCAGCCACTCGGTGGCCCCGGCTGCCACCCGGCGCAGCAGGTCCAGGCCGTCCGCACCGCCGTCCAGGGCGACGCGGGGCTCGTGCTCGCGGGCCTCCGCCGGGAGCAGGGGCAACTCGGCGGTGGGGACGTACGGCACGTTGGCGGTGAGGATGCCGACCCGGCCGCGCAGCGCGGCGGGCAGCGCGTCGTAGAGGTCGCCCTGGTGGGCCTGCCCGCCGAAGGCGGCGAGGTTGCGGCGGGCGCACCGTACGGCGGCCGGGTCGATGTCAGCGGCGTGCACCTCGGCACCGTCCAGTGCGTCGGCGAGGGCCGCGCCGAGCGCGCCGGATCCGCAGCACAGGTCCACGACCACGGTCGCGTACGGCGCCTGGGCCAGCGCCTGGTCGACCAGGAACTCGGTGCGGCGGCGGGGTACGAACACCCCGGGTTCGACCGTGACGCGCAGTCCGTGGAACTCGGCCCAGCCGAGGACGAGTTCGAGCGGGTGACCGGCGGCGCGCCGCTCCACCATCGAAGCCGCATCCCCGGGCGTGCGGGCGGTGGCCAGGATCAACTCCGCCTCCTCCTCGGCGAAGACGCACCCGGCGGCGCGCAGGGCGGAGACGACGGTGTCGGGAGACGGGAAAAGAGAGGGCATGGAAGCCGAAAAGCCTTTCGAGGAGCGCGGAACCACTGGGCGCTCCGCACGGTCACCGCTGCCGGTGCACCGCGTCGTCCTGAGGGGAGAGCACCCCGGCTGACACTGCGGTGATGGGTCCCACCTCCTCGGCGATCGGGGCCGCGACCCTCCGCGACCGGACGGCAACCATACCCCAACGCCCTGTTCCGCCACGCCCGGCAACCGGACGCGGACGGCCCGGCGCCCGCGCCCGGTTGCCGGGAAAACCGGGTGACGCGCCGCCGGATGCGCGGCTACGCTCCCGGCGATGACGACTCACGCGACTCAGAGATCGGAGGTCCCGTCCGCGCAAGGTGAGCGCTGATGCTCCCTTCCGCCGCGCACGGGGACTCCCGGCTTTCCATGTGGCTGCGCGTACGGACGTACGCCGTGCCACCGTCCATGATCGAACTGGCCACCGGCCGCCGCACGGCCGGGGACTGGGCCGGGGCCTGCGCCGCCGCCCGGATCGACGTCACACTGGATCTGCGTTCCGTCGCCCGCGCCCACGGCCGGGAGACGGCAGGCCGGCTCCGTGCCGACCTCCGCCGTCTCGCACCCGACCTGCTGCGCTGGCACATGCCGAGGATCGCACCCGACGGGTTGCTGCGCCCCGGACTGACCCTGACGCTGGCCCGGTACGAGCGGCCCGGGCGGGCCGGCCCGCTGCACCTCGTGGCCCGTACCCCGCCGGCCTGGGCGGACGCCGGTCAGCGGATCGGTCTCGCCCTGTGGGATCCGGCCGATCCGGCCGCCGGCCACCACCCGCATCCCCGCCCGAACCGCCGCTACCGGCTCGATCTGCACCGGCACCTGTGGGACGCGAGCAGGGCCGGTGAGCTGCGCGACCGGTCGGGGGCCGACGCCCCCGCACCGCCGGACAGCGATCCGCTGGGGCTCGCGCCGCCCGGGCACGGCTGTGCCGTCGACCGGTGGGCGGCCGAGGCGGCCATCCTGCTGCGCGCCGAAGGACGGTCCGCGGGCACCTTCGTCGTACGCCTCGGCCGCCGCCGGCTGCTCCTGGCACCGGCGCCGGACGCAGCCGGAGCCCCGGCTCCTGGCGAGCACCGACGCGGCTCCGCCCCAGCGGACGGGTCCGCGCAGCTGCCCGGACTGCGGCGCGGGTCCGACCCGGCGGACGGGTCCCCGGGGCTGTACGGGCTGCGACGCGGACCCGATCCGGCCGGCGGGACCCCGGACCGGCCCGGGCAACCGCTCAGGGCCGACCCCGCCGACGGGGCCCCGCACCTGCACGAAGTGCCGCGCGGGGCTGACCCGGCCAACGCGCCCCCGGACCCGCACGGACCACCGCGCGGGGCTGGCCCGACCGGCGTGCCCACGGCCCTCCCCGGACCACCGTGCGGCACCGGCACTTTCCCCGCCGGACCCGAACTCCCGTGCCGACCCGGCCCGGCCGGCGCGCCACCAGCCCCACCCGAACTGCGGCGCCGCACCGGCCAGTCGAGCGAGCCCTCGGCACCACCCGGACTCCCTCGCCGTACTCACCCCGGCAAGGGCGCGGTCGGCGGCGGTGCGCCGCGCCTGCGGATCGTCGGGGAGGTTCCAGCGGGCGGACTCTCCGCCGTGCCGGTGCTGCCCGACGCGGCCACCTGGGTGGTGCCCGATCTGGAATTGCTGCGTGCCGGGCTGATCGGCGCGGACCGGCTGCATCCCCTGGTCGCCGCCGCGCTGGTGCCCGGTGAGGCGGCCTTCGATGCGGCCGGAGATCCGGACCCGGTGGCACCGGCACGCCAGGTGGAGTGCAGGGGAGCCACGCACTGGATCGGCCTGGTCGACGGTGTTCTGGTACCGCTGGACCACGACCCGGACGAGATCCGGCGCGAGGAGCTGTTGGCCGCGCTCGGCGGGCCGCCCCTGCCCTGTCTGCGGGTCATCGACGAGGCGCACCGGCGTCCGGACTGCCTCACCGGTGTGCGGGAACGGCTGGACCACGGGGACACCGTCGGCGCCCTGGCCGTGGTCGAGGCCCTGCTGGGCCCGGGCGCGGTGCTGCGCGAGGGACCGCTGCGGGACGAACTCACCGCGGCCGCCGAGCGGCGCATCGCCTACGGCCTGTACCGGGCCGGTCTGACCGGCGCCGGGCAGACCCCCGCCGGGCAGACCCCCGCGGGCGTGAGCCCCCGCACCGGCCGGGGCCGCCGCCCCACCCGGCGGCAGAACCGCGTCGTCACCTTCTTCTGACCCGCCCTGTCCGCCTTGTTCCTCCGCCTTGTTCCTCCGCCTTCTTCATCCACCTGTCTCCTCCGCCTTTCCCTTCCGCCTTTCCCTTCCGAACCGCCCTTTTCCACCGCCGACTTCACACCCAGGTGATTCCTCATGACCTCGAACGACTCCGCGACCCTGCCCGCAGACCGGCCGATGGCCTCCCGACTCGCCGTTGCCGACGCTCTGTCGGCGCTGCTCGGCGACACGGCCACCGAACCGCGTTCCGACATCCAGCTGGAGGCACTGACCTTGGCCGTGGCCGCCGATCTCCCGGTGCTGCTGTGGGGCGAGCCCGGCATCGGCAAGACGGCGGCGCTCACCCAGCTCGCCACCGCCCTGGACCTGCCGCTCACGACCGTGATCGCGAGCGTCCACGAGCCGTCCGACTTCTCGGGCCTGCCGGTCGTGGGAGACGATCCGGCGGTGCAGGGCGTCCCCATGGCCCCGCCGGACTGGGCGGTACGGCTCGTACGGACCGGGCGGGGACTGCTGTTCCTCGACGAGCTGTCCACCGCTCCCCCCGCGGTGCAGGCGGCCCTGCTGCGGCTCGTGCTGGAGCGGCGGATCGGCGCCCTGCGGCTGCCACCCGGGGTACGGATCGTGGCCGCCGCCAATCCGCGCTCCTCGGCTGCCGACGGCTGGGAGCTGAGTCCGCCGCTGGCCAACCGGTTCGTGCATCTGCAGTGGGCCCACGACCACGACGTCGTCGTACGGGGTCTCGGCGGGACCTGGCCCCGGGCGACCCTGCCCCGACTGGACCCCGAGCGGCTGACCGGGGCCGTGGCCTTCGCCCGGCGCGCGGTGTGCGACTTCCTCGTCGCACGGCCGGCGCTGGTGCACCGGCTCCCGAACGGCGAGAGCAACCGGGGCGGCGCGTGGCCGTCGCCCCGGAGCTGGGAGGCGACCCTGCGGCTGGTCGCCTTCGCGCACGCCTCCGGGTCGTCGCGGGACGTGCTGTCGCTCCTGGTCCGCGGCACCGTGGGGGACGGCCCCGGGCTCGAGTTGCTGGCGAGCCTGGACCGGATGGACCTGCCGGATCCGGAGGAGCTGCTCGCCGACCCCGAGGGGGCCGGCCTGCCCGAGCGCGGGGATCTGCGGCAGGCCGTGCTGGACGGGGTGGTGGACGCGGTCCGCAGGCGACCGGAGCGGGCCCGCTGGGACGCGGCCTGGGCGTTGCTGGTGCGGGCGATGCGGACCGGGGCACCCGACGTGGTGGTCGTGCCGGCGACCACCCTGGCCTCCCTGCGCCGGGAGGACTGGGACGTGCCGGCGGCGATCGAGCAGCTCGCCGGGGTGGTGTCGCTGTCCCGGCGGGCCGACGAGGCCGCCCGGCGGGCCGGGGGGACCCCCGGTGCGCGCTGATGACCGCGGACACGCCCGGGGCGCTGGACCTCGGCAAGCTGTTCGCGGCGCGGCTGCACGCGGCCCGCGTCCGGCCGTACCTGGCGACGGCGCTGTTCGCGCTGCGGCCGGTGGAGTCGCGGCAGGTGCCGACGATGGGGGTCGACCGGTACTGGCGGTGTTATGTCTCACCGGCGTTCGTGGACCGCACACCGGTGGTGGAACTGGCGGCGGTGTGGGTGCACGAGGTGGCGCACCTGCTGCGCGACCACCACGGGCGCGGCGACCGCTTCGCCCGCGAGCACCGGCTGACCGGTTCCGCGGAGCGGCTGCGGATGAACATCGCCGCCGACTGCGAGATCAACGACGACGTGTACGGCGACGGGCTGGCGTTGCCCGAAGACGCCGTGACGCCGGGGAAGCTGGGACTGAACGCGGGCGAGCTGATGGAGGACTACCTGCGGCAGTTCCGGCTCGGGCCACGGCTTCAGCGGCTGGCCTGGCTGGACTGCGGCAGCGGCGCCGACGGGCTGGACCGGGCCTGGGAGCTGGGTCCGGACGGCGCCCACGGGCTGAGCGAGCAGGAGCGCGACGCGATCCGGTTCCGGGTGGCGCAGGGCATCAGGGGCCGCCCGGGCAGCGCCCCGCGGGGCTGGCGTCGGTGGGCGGAGGAGGTGTTCCATCCGCCGCAGCCGTGGCGGCGGTTGCTGGGGGCGGCGCTGCGCTCGGCGGTCTCCGCTGCGGGGGCGGGCGAGGACTACAGCTACGGCCGGCCGGCCCGGCGTTCGGCCGTGCTGCCCGGCGTCGTCCTGCCGAGTCTGCGCCGCAGGCCGCCTCGGGTGTGCGTCGTCATCGACACCTCGGGGTCGGTGAGCGACGCCGAACTGGGCAGCGCCCTGCTGGAGGTGGCCGCGATCTGCCGGGCCGTGGGCGGCCGGCGCGACCTGGTCTCCGTGCTGTCCTGCGACGCCGCGGCCCGGACCGTCAAGCCGTTGTGCCGGACGGAGGGCATCGAGCTGGTGGGCGGGGGCGGGACAGATCTGCGCACCGGGTTCGCGCGGGCGTTGCGCGGCCGGCCCGACGCGGTGGTGGTGCTGACCGACGGTCAGACGCCGTGGCCGGCCGAACGGCCGTCCTGCCGGACCGTGGTGGGACTGTTCCCGCGGTCCGGCGGGTCGTACGACGAGGACGATCCGGGCTACCGACCGGACGTGCCGCCGGCGTGGGCGCGGGTGGTGACCATCGGGCCGGCGGGCGGCTGAGACGCCGGCAGGGAGCTCCGCCCGCCGACGGGCACGCTCCCTGTGCGCGGGCCGGTATCGGGTCAGACGCCGACCGTCTCCTCGATCTCTTCCTCGATCTCTTCCTCGGCCGTCTTTTCGGCCTTGTCCTCGCCTGCTCGCGCCGCCTCGACTGCGCGGGCCGCCTCGCGCCCGGTCGGTACCGGGGCGGGGACGGATGCCCCTTCGGCCGCGGTGCCGGGGTGGCCGGCCGCGTGCCGGGCCTGCCGGGGCCGCTCGTACAGCGCCGCGATCCCGGTCACCACGAGGCCCACCAGGAGCCAGACCACGAGGGTCGCAACGTTGCGGGCGAGGCCGTCGCCGCCGAAGTAGAGCAGGCTGCGGACGCCCTCGACGAAGCCGGCGCCGTTCCAGAAGGCGTGCAGGGTGCCGAAGAAGCCGTTCTGCAGCTCGGGGCGGAACAACCCGCCGGAGCTGGTGAAGTTGAGCATCACGAAGAGCACCATCATCGTGAGCGTGGTCCAGCGCTTGAGGAAGGTGTGCAGGCCGACGCCGATGAACAGGATGCCGGCCGAGTACAGCCAGGCCATGCCCCACACGCCCGCGAGGTCGTGGTGGGCGAGGTGGAACACCGGTCCGGCGAGCAGCGCTCCGATGCCGCTGACCGCGGCGGAGACACCGAGCGTGAGCAGCGCCCGTACCCGCATCGACAGGGCGGCGCCCGCGGCACCGAGGGCGGCGACCGAGGCGTAGGAGCCGATGCTGAGGGCGATCAGCAGGAAGAACAGGCCCTGACCGGTGGGGTCGTCGGCGACCGGCTCGGCCACGTCGGTGACCTTGAGCGGGACACCTTCCTCGGCGGCGACCGGCGTGAAGACCCTCTCGACGGCCGTCGCGCCCATGTCGGAGGCGGCGCTCGCCACCAGCAGTTCGGGCGCCTCGGCGCTCGGCACGTAGGCGCCGGTGACATCGCGGGACTCGAGCAGGCGGACGGCGTCGGCGCGGGAGGCGACGGTGCGTACGTCGAGCTTGTCCCCGGCGGTGTCCTTGACCGTCTGGGCGAAGACCTTGACCTGCGGGGTGCTGCCGACGACGGCGACGGGCAGGTGGTGCGGTTCCGGGGTCACGAAGGCCCCCATGTACGCGAGCCCCATGCCTATGCACATCAGCAGCGGGGTGATCAAGTGCGTGAGCACATGGCGCAGTGCCGGTGACCTCATTGCGCGCGTCCTCCAGAAGGTTGGCTTATACAACTTCCGATCAAGTTGTACTATACAACTAGAGCGCCGGAGGAGGTATTCCCGTGAGCACAGCGGAGTCGGCCGTCGAGACGATCCAGCGCGAGATGACCATCTTCGCCCGCCGGGCCCGAGCCTCGGCGGGCCGTATGCACCCCGAGCTGTCGCTGGTGTCGTACACCCTGCTCGGCCATCTGGAGGAGCGCGACGGCTGCCGGGCCACGGATCTGGCGGCGCACTACGCGCTGGACAAGTCCACGGTCAGCCGTCAGGTTGCCGCGCTGGAGCGGTCCGGGCTGATCGAACGCCGCCTGGACCCGGAGGACCACCGGGTCCAGGTACTGCATCTGACGGCGGCGGGCCGGGACATCCTCGCCCAGGTCACCCGCAGCCGCCGGGCCGCGTTCCGCGAGCGGCTCGCGGACTGGCCGGAGCAGGACCTGGTCCGCTTCGCGGCCTACCTGGAGCGGTACAACGCGGATCCGGGCGGGACCGGGGCCGACTGACCCCCTTCCGCCCTCGCGTGTCCGCCGCCGCTCACTCCGGCCGGTTCCGCGGCCCGTCCGCCGGTCAGCCGCGCCGGGGCCGGGCCGCGAGGAACGCCGTGGAGCGGCGCAGCCGGAAGCCCAGCGACTCGTACAGCCGGATGGCACCCGTGCTCCGGGCGCTCGTGTGCAGGAACGGCGTCTCGCCGCGCTCGCGGATGCCGTGTGCGACCGCGCGGATCAGCCGGGTCGCGAGGCCCTCGCCGCGGACGGCGGGGTCGGTGCAGACCGCGCTGATCTCGGTCCAGCCCGGCGGGTGCAGCCGCTCCCCCGCCATGGCGACCAGCGCTCCGCCCCGGCGGATGCCGAGGTAGGTGCCGAGTTCGACGGTGCGCGGCAGGAACGGCCCGGGCCGGGTGCGGGCCACGAGGTCGAGCATCTCGGGTACGTCCGCCGGCCCGAGGCGGACCGCCTCCGCGTCCGGCGCTGCGGCGAGGCCGTCGTCCACGAGCTGCACCCCGTCCACCCGAAACGTGATCTCCCAGGCGTCCGGCACCTCACCGCAGTATCCCGCCAGCGGGATCTCCGCGCCGGGACCGGCCAGCTCGGCCACATCGGCCCAGTCCCGTGCGTCCGGTTCGTCGGGCAGCGCCAGCCACGGAGAGACGTCGACGGGATAGCGCAGCACCCGGCCCCGGCGCTCGGCGAAGTGAGCGTGCGGGCCGGTCAGCGAGGCGAGGGCGGGGTTGTCGAGGACGTGCGGGGCGTCGTCGGCGGCCGGGTCGCCGACGCCCGGACCGGTTATGAGGCTCATCCGGTGACCTCGATCACGATCTTGCCGAGGGTGTGCCCCTCCTCGACCGCGCGCAGCGCCTGACCGGCCCGCTCCAGCGGAAAGGTGCGCGTGACGTGCGCCTTCAGCAGGCCGCGCACGGCGAGGTCGGCCACCGCGTCCAGGACGGCGGCGGTGCGGGCCCGCTGGACGCGGTCGCCGCCCAGCGCGGCGACGGCCTCGGGGGGAGAGCCGGCGGTGACCAGTTTGCTCCGGTCCTTCAGCACCTCGGCGGCCTCACCGAGCACCGGGCCGCCCACCAGGTCGTACACCCCGTCGATGCCGTCCGGCGCGGCGGCCCGCACCCGCTCGGCCAGTTCGGGCCCGGAAGGCACGTGCACGGCGCCGAGCGACTCCACGAAGTCCTTCTTGCCCTCGCTCGCCACGCCCACGACCCGCAGCCCGAAGGCGCGGGCGATCTGCACGGCGGCGCTGCCCACGCCGCCGCCCGCCCCCGTCACCAGCAGCGTAGAGCCCCCGGGGAGGCCCAGCTGGCGGACACCGTCGTAGGCGGTGGCGGCGGCGACCGGGAAGGTGGCCGCGTCACGGAAGGACAGTGCGGCGGGCTTGTGGGCGCTCACCCCGGCGGTCAGCAGGGCGAACTCGGCGTAGCCGCCGTGGGCGGTGCTGCCGAACACCTCGTCGCCGGCGGCGAAGCCCGTGACCCCGGCGCCGACCTCCTCCACGACGCCGGCGGCCTCGCTGCCGAAGACCGTGGGAAACCCGCCCTCGCCCGCGGCGGAGCGGACGCGGCCCTGGCGCAGCTTCCAGTCGACCGGGTTCACTCCCGCCGCGCGGACCGCGATCAGGATCTCGCCGGGACCCGGTCTCGGCCGGTCCAGTTCGATCAGCGCCTCGGTCTCCGCTCCACCGTGCCGCGTGTAGACGTACGCCTTGGGCATGCTCTTCCTCGCTTCTCTCGCGCTGTCACCGGTGTACCGGTGCCGGCATCGTGCGCAAAGGAGAAGCGCCGCGGAGTCGTTCCCCTGGTCCGAAAGAGAGCGTACGGCCGCGCGGGCGCGGTCGGTGACCAGGGGCGGAGCACTCGGAGCGACAGCGTACGGTTGAAGGATGAATGTCACGCGAGGCTTCACGGGCCGCCCGCGCGTCCACAACCCCGGGTTGCCGCCCGGGCAGTACGACGCGGGCGAGGACTGGCCCGTCCTGTCCGCCGAGGTCACCCCCGACCTCGCGCCGTCCGACTGGTCCTTCCGGATCGACGGCCTGGTCGAGCGGCCGCGCACCTGGGACTGGGACACGGCACACGCGCTGCCGGCGTCGGCGTACGACGGCGACATCCACTGCGTGACCGGCTGGTCGAAGTTCGGCGTGCGCTTCGGCGGTGTCTCGCTGGACGCGTTCTTCCAGGTGGCGCGGCCCCGTGTGTCCGCCACCCATGTGATCGCCCGCTCCCACACCGGCTACACCACCAATCTGCCGCTCGCCGACCTCACCGACGGGCGGGCCTGGATCGTCTGGGAGTACGACGGCGAGCCTCTGCCGGCCGAGCACGGCGGCCCGGCGCGGCTGCTGGTGCCCCACCTCTACTTCTGGAAGAGCGCCAAGTGGATCGCGGGCCTCACGCTCCTCGACCACGACGAGCCGGGCTTCTGGGAGGCCAACGGCTACCACGAGCGCGGCAACCCCTGGGAGGAGCAGCGGTACTCCGGTGACTGACACGGCAACGACGAACGCAGCCACCGACGCCACGAGCGCGGAAGGCAACACCCACGCCGGTCTCCCGGCGAAAGACATCCGCACCGCGGGCCCGGAACCGAGAGCCGCCACCACGGCCCCGGAGCCGACGGTGCCGGACGCACTCCCGGAACCGGGACCGACGGTCCTTGCCGCGCCGCTGGAACCGTCCACTCACGCCGCCCTCCCGCACACGAACCCCCGCGCCGACGCTCCGGACACGGCGACTCCCGCTCCAGGCGCGGCCCCCCTCCCCTCCGCCTCCCCCGCTCCGGTCGCTCCCGCCGCAGCCCCCGCAGCCCCCGCAGGCGGACCCGCCGGTCGTGCCGGGCGGTTCGCGGTGCCCGGGCGGATCGCGGTGAGCGAGCAGGTGGCGGCGGTGTGGCAGACCGCCACGCTGACGGAGATCCGGCGCGAGACGCCGCACGCGGCCACCTTCCGGCTGGCGGTGCCGCGTTGGGCGGGACATCTGCCCGGCCAGCACCTGTTGCTGCGGCTGACCGCGGCGGACGGCTACGCGGCGCAGCGCCACTACTCGATCGCGTCGGCGCCGGACGACTCCGGGCACGTCGAGCTGACCTTGGACCACGTGCCGGACGGCGAGGTCTCCGGCTGGTTCCACACCGTCGCCCGCCCCGGTGACACGGTGGAGGTCCGCGGGCCGCTGAGCGGGTTCTTCGCCTGGCCGGGCGACCGGCCCGCGCTGCTGCTGGGCGCGGGTTCGGGGATCGTCCCGCTGATGTCGATGCTGCGGCACCACCGGCGGCGCGGTCTCACGGTCCCGCTGCGCATGCTGGTGTCCGCGCGCAGCCCCGAGGAGCTGATCTACGCGGCCGAGCTGGGCGCGGAGACGACGCCGGTGTTCACCCGCAGCGCCCCGCAGGGTGTACCGGTGGGACGTCTTGCGGCCGCACATGTGGCGCCGCTCCTGGCCACGCGGCCTCCCGGGGGCTGGGAGGCCTATGTGTGCGGGTCCAACGGGTTCGCCGAGCACGCGTCCCGGCTGCTGGTCGCGGCGGGCCAGCCGGTGGACCGGATCCGCATCGAGCGCTTCGGCTGATCCACCCGGGTCGCGTGCCGGGGCCGGTCGCGCGAGTGCGGGGCGCATGGCGCGTTCCGAGCTCCATATGGGCTTGAACTCGCGGTTCGCGGCGTGAGCGAGGTGCTCCGTACGGGGTACGAGACGGGTGTGGACGCTCGTGCGCGTGAGCGGCGGGGGTGCGACGGGTCCGTGGCCCGGCCTCCCCGGCGCTCCGGCCCCGGCGGTGCGAGGAGGTGGACATGCGTACCGGGCTGCGTGGTTGGCGTTGGCAGCGCAATCCGCTCAGGCGCCGCTCGGATGTCGTGGAGGCGTGGACGGTGCTGATCGTCGCCGTCCTGCTGTTCGTCGTCACGCCTCTGGTCGGCGTGGCCGCGGGCCTGCGCGCGCATGACGCGGCCCGGAGTCTCGCCGCCTCCCAGCGGGCCGAGCGCCACGAGGTGAGCGCGCAGGTGATCGGTGACCCGCCCGAGCGGCTGTCCTCCGAGCAGGTCGGCCGGGCGCGCCCGTACCGCGCCGAGGTCCGCTGGAGCGAGCCGGGCAAGGCGGCCCGTACGGCCTGGGTCCGGGTGCCGGCGGGGACCCGGACCGGGGACACGGTCTCCGTGTGGTTCGACGCCCGGGGCCGCGGTGTCGCGCCGCCGCCGGACGACGCGGCCGTCCTGCAGCACGCGGTGATGGCCGGGCTGTGCGCCGCGGCTGGTACGGCGGCCGTGGTGCTCCTCGGGCACGCCGTCGAGCGCAGGATCGCCCTGCGCCACCGGCTCGCGGAGTGGGAGCGTGAGTGGGCGCGGACCGGACCGAGGTGGACCCAGCCCCGGACATGACGAGCAGGTGAGGGGCCGCTCGAGGAAGCGGACGCTTCCTGGTCAGTGCTCGGTCACCCACGTACGGTGGGCCGACGCGGTCTCCGTTCACCAAGGCGGTTGCAGATGGCCCTGTTCGACCTCCCTCTCGACGAACTCCGTGCGCACCGAAGCGAGTCCACCGAACCCGAGGACTTCGACGCGTTCTGGGCCAAGACGCTCGAGGAGGCCCGCGAGCACCCGCTGGACGCCCGCTTCGAGCCGGTGGACACGGGGCTGTCGACGGTCCAGGTGTACGACGTGACGTTCGCCGGGTTCGGCGGCCACCCGGTCAAGGGCTGGTTGCGGCTGCCGGCCGCGGCCGGCGAACCGCTGCCGCTGGTCGTGGAGTTCATCGGCTACGGCGGCGGGCGCGGGCTGCCGCACGAGCATCTGCTCTGGGCGTCGACGGGCCGGGCGCACTTCGTGATGGACACCCGCGGCCAGGGCAGCACCTGGGGCGGCGGGGGCGGCACGGCGGACCCGGTGGGCGCGGCGCCGGCGTACCCCGGATTCATGACGCGCGGCATAGACGCACCGGAGAACTACTACTACCGCCGGGTGTTCACGGACGCCGTACGCGCCGTGGAGGCCGCCCGCTCGCACCCGCTGACCGACGCGGCGCGGACCGTGGCGCTCGGCGCCAGCCAGGGCGGCGGCATCACGCTGGCGGTCGGCGGCCTGGTCCCGGACCTGGTCGCGGTGGCGCCGGACCTGCCGTTCCTGTGCGACTTCCCGCGCGCCACGATTCTGACGGACCGTCACCCGTACCGCGAGATAGGCCTGTTCCTCAAGACGCATCGCGGCCGCTCGGCGCAGGTGCTGCGCACACTGTCGTACTTCGACGGGGTGCACTTCGCGGCGCGCGGCCGGGCCCCTGCACTGTTCTCGGTGGCACTGGAGGACCAGACCTGCCCCCCGTCGACCGTGTACGCGGCGTTCAACGCCTGGACGCACCAGGACAAGGCGATCGAGGTCTACGACTTCAACGACCACGAGGGCGGCGGCCCCTTCCACGAGGCGGAGAAGGTGCGCTGGCTGCGGTCGTACGCCTGAGGCGACGGGGGACGTGAGGGCACTTCCCTCCAGTCCGACCAGTCGGTACGTTCGGTGCAGCCGGGTCGCGGCGTCGCGGCCTTAAGTTCCGCCGACGACGGAGGTCCCATGTCCGCGCACGAGACTCAGGTCCACGGCCACTGCGACACGCGTTTCGCTGCGGTGCGGGAGGCGTTCGAGGAGAACTTCCGGGAGCGGGGCGAGCTGGGTGCCGCGGTGGCGGTGACCGTCGACGGCACGACCGTGCTGGACCTGTGGGGCGGCTGGGCGGACGCGGCCGGCACCCGGCCGTGGGAGCGGGACACGCTGGTCAACGTGTGGTCGACCACCAAGGGCCCGGTGGCCCTCTGCGCACATCTCCTCGCCGACCGGGGGCTGCTGGACTTCGACGCACCCGTGGCCGCGTACTGGCCCGAGTTCGCGGCGGCCGGCAAGGACAAGGTGCTCGTACGGCATCTGCTGTCGCACCGGGCCGGGCTGTCCGGGCTGCGGGAGCCGCACTCCCTGGCGGACCTATACGACTGGGAGCTGACGACCGCCCGGCTGGCGGCGGCGGAGCCCTGGTGGGAGCCGGGCACCCGGTCGGGGTATCACGCGCTGACCTACGGCCACCTGGTCGGCGAGGTGATCCGGCGGGTCTCCGGGATCCGGCCGGGCGCCTTCCTGGCACGGGAGGTGACCGGGCCGCTGGAAGCCGACTTCACCATCGGGCTGCCGGCGAAGGAGGCGTCCCGGGCGGCGGAGCTGGTGCACCCGCCGGCCGCCTCGAGGAGTGGGCAGGCGGCGGTCTTCAGCCAGTTGGCACCGGCCGCGCTGGCGGCCCTGACGAATCCGGTGGTCGGCGCGGCCGAGGCGAACACACCGCAGTGGCGGGCGGCCGAGATCCCCGCGGCGAACGGGCACGGGACCGCCCGCGCGGTCGCGGCCCTGTACGGCGTCCTCGCCGGCCGCGGTTCCCACGGCGGGCGCCGCCTGCTGTCGCCCGAGGCGGCGGAGCGGGCGCGAGAGGGCCAGGGCAGTTGCCGCGATCTGGTGCTGGGCGCGGGCTTCGACGGCGAGACCGAGGCGGGGCTCGGTCTGTGGCTGAGCGGTCCGCAGGGGTCGTACGGACCGAACCCACGGGCTTTCGGTCATGACGGGTTCGGCGGTTCGTGCGGGCTCGCCGACCCGGAGGCCGGCGTGTCGCTGGGGTACGTGATGAACCGGATGGGGCCGCGGATCGCCGACGACCCCCGGAAGACGGCACTGATCGAAGCCCTGTACAGCGCCCTGTGAGTGCGGGGAACGCGCGGGTGGGTTTCGGCCGAACCCACGGGCCGCTCTTCCCTTGTGGTTTAGACCAATGCTAATTGTGGTCGCGCAACGAGCCCGCACGACTACAACTTGTCACCACAGGAGGGCGCGGCATGGCCCGCACCACCACCCCGCACGAACCCGACCGGAGCGACCACCCCGACCGGAGCGACCACCACGACCCGAGCGACGACCGGCCCCTGTACGGACGGATCGCGGCACTGCTGCTCGACGAGCTGCGTGACGGCACCGTTCCGCCGGGCGAACGACTCCCGGGAGAACGGCACCTGGCGGCGCACTTCGGCGTCAGCCGGGAGACCGTCCGGCAGGCGCTGGAGCTGCTGCGGCGCAGCGGTCTGGTCGCCACCGACCGCAGGGGCAGCCATGCCACGCTGCCCGCCCGGCCGGTCCAGGCACAGGGCGCCTGGGCCTTTCCGCTGGGCGTCCGCTCGGCGGACCCCACAGCGGTGGACCGGGCCACGGTGACCTGGGAGACTCCACCACCGGAGCACGCGCGGGCGCTGGGGCTGGCTCCGCAGCGGCCGACGCTGGTGCACCGTTACCGGTCGGCGACGCCCGACGGCCGGTCGCTGCGGACGGCGGTGACGTCGTTCTCGGCGGTGGCGCTGGCAGAGGTCGCGGAGCTGGCCCGCTACCGGAACCGGGCCGACGGCAGCACGCCGGCGCAGCTGCGCCGGGCCTACGACTGGATGCGCAAGGCCGGCCTGTCCCTGCACCACCGCGACTCCATCACTCAGGTGGACGGTGGCCACTCGGTGCGGGTGACCCGGCGGGTGCACGACCAGTACGCCCGGCCGCTGGAGATCACCGATCTGGTGGTGGACGCCGAACGGGACGCGCTGGTCTACGAGTTCATGCTGCCCGCTGCCGCCGGCTGAGGCCGCCGGGCCACCACCAGCCGGGCCCGTGGGCTGCCGTCGCCGCGGCGCCCGAACTCGGGCAGGGCCTGCAGGTCGACGCCGAACCCGGCGCGGTGCAGTTCCCGCAGCACGTCACCGAGCCGGAAGGCCCGGTAGTACATCACGAACGGCGGCCGCCAGAGGGCGTTGCGCACCCGCATCACCGCGTCGAAGCCGAGCAGCATCCAGAAGCCGGCCCGGCTCGGAGGGGGCGGGGCGAGCACCGGGAAGGCGAACCGGCCGCCCGGCCGCAGGACGGAGTGGACCTGGGCGAACAGTCCCGGCAGTTCGCGCGGCAGGAAGTGGCCGAAGGCGCCGAAGGAGACGACGAGATCGAAGGCGGCCGTGAACGGCAGGGCGCGGGCGTCGCCACGCACCCAGGCGACCTCGGGCCCGTCGGCGGGCCGCACCCGGTGCCGGGCCGTGTCGAGCATGCCCGCGCTGAAGTCGACTCCGGTCACGCTCCGGCGGCACAGCCCGGTCAGCGCCGCGGCGCCCGCGCCGGTGCCGCAGCACAGGTCGAGCCCGTCCTCGAACGGCCCGAGGGGGGCCAGTGCCCTCGCCGTGGACCGAAGCACCTCGTCGGGGGTCCGGAAGGGGGTGTGGTCGAACTTCGGGGCGAGCAGATCGTAGCCGTGCTCGACGGACGACAGCGCCTGCACGGCGAGTTCACGCAGGCCGGGACCTTCGGGACCGAACATCTTCTCAGCCTAGGGCCACTCGCCGCGTCAGCACCGCGAGAACCCGCTCGCACCAGCGCAGGTTCTCCTCCTCGAAGGCGATTCCGGCCATGAGAGTGAGGTAGGGGCCGATGCGTTCGGCGGTGCCCAGGTACTCCTCCTCGGTCCGGCCGGCCAGGAGGCGGTCGCGGACCCGCCGGTAGCGGTCGAGTTTTCCGCTCGCCCAGCCCCTGCGCTCCTCGATCAGGGCGCGGGTGACCTCCGGGTCGCCGCCGTCCATCGCCTGGATCTTGATGAGGAGTTCGTCGCGGATGGCTGTGGGCCGTTTCGGCGGCTCGGCGGCGAACGCGTCCAGCTCGGCCCGGCCGGCGTCGGTGAGCGTGAACATCCGCTTGTTCGGCCGCCGTTCCTGCTGCACCGTCCGGGCCCGGACGAGCCCGTCCTGCGCCAGCCGGTCCAGTTCCCGGTAGAGCTGCTGCGGGGTGGCGGGCCAGAAGTTCGCGAGCGAGACGTCGAACGACTTCGACAGCTCGTAGCCCGAGGCCTCGCCCTCCAGCAGGGCGGCGAGGACGGCGTACTTGAGCGACATGTGGACAGGTTAACAGCCGTTGATTAATCTCATCCGCACCTATTCAATTAATTGAGGTGATCCGATGCACGCGTTCCGCGCGGCGGTCGAGGCCGGGGACATCGACGCCGTCGAGGCGCTGCTGGCCGAGGACGTCGTCTTCACCAGCCCGGTCGTCTTCAAGCCGTATCCCGGCAAGGCGATCACCGCGGCGATCCTGCGCGCGGTCTCCCAGGTCTTCGAGGACTTCCGGTACGTCCGCGAGATCGGCGAGCCGGACGCGCCCGATCACGCGCTGGTCTTCACCGCCCGGGTGGGCGAACGCGAGCTGACCGGCTGCGACTTCCTGCATGTGAACGAGGACGGCCTGATCGACGAGCTGATGGTCATGGTCCGCCCGCTCTCCGGCGCGCACGCCCTGGCCGAAGCCATGGGCGCGCGCTTCGACGACATCGTGAAGGAGGCGGAGGCGCGCTCGGCGTGAGCGCGCCCGAGGCCGGGGCGTCAGGCGACCGCGGGCGTCACGGCCGTCGTCCGGCGCTCAGCCCCTGCGCCGCCCCGGCGTGGCCCCGCCGTCCGTCTCCGTCGGGCCGTCGGCGTCACCGAACGCGGCCGGGCTCTCTCGCGGACCGCCGGGGGCACCGGCGGGTGTGAGCCTGACCGGCAGGGTGCGCACGCTGTTGCCGACGAAACCCGCGTGCGGGGCGAGGTCGGCCTCGGCCACGGCGAGGTCGAGGGCCGGGAAGCGGGTGAACAGCCGCTCCAGCGCGATGCCCGCCTCCAGCCGGGCCAGCGGCGCGCCGAGGCAGTAGTGCGCGCCGTGCCCGAGGGAGAGATGGCGTGGGGCGCCGGGCCGGGCGGGCCGGGTGACGTCGAAGCGGTCGGCGTCGGGGCCGTGGGCGGCCGGGTCGCGGCCCGCGGCGGAATAGCCGGCGAGCACAGGGGTGCCGGCGGGTATGTGCGTGCCTGCGACGGTCAGGTCGCGGACCGGGTAGCGGAACGGGAAGTAGCTGACCGGTGCGTCCCAGCGCAGTGTCTCCTCCACGACGTCGGCCCAGCTCGCCCTGCCCGCGCGCACCAGGTCGAGCTGGTCCCGGTGGGCGCACAGTGCACGGACGGCGTTGGTGATCAGGTTGAGCGTGGTCTCGTGCCCGGCGACGATCATCAGCAGGAGCGTGCCGATCAGTTCCTGGTCGCCGAGCCGGTCGCCGCCCTCGTCCCGGGCGGCGATGAGCGCGCTGGTGAGGTCGTCGGCGGGCGCGGCAGCCTTGGCCTCCGCGATCTCGCCGAGGAGCGCGAGGAGTTCGCGGTTGGCGGCGATGGCCTCGGCGGGCCCGATGCCGGTGGCGACGACCTGGCTGCTGAGGTGGTGCAGCCGGTCCCGGAACTCCGCGTCCACGCCGAGGAGTTCGCAGATGACCGCCATCGGCAGGGGCAGGGCGAAGTGCCGCCGTAGGTCGGCGACGCCGTCGGCTGCGGCGGCACGGGAGAGGCCGTCCAGGAGCGTGGCGGTCAACTGCTCGATCCGGGGACGCAGTTCCTCCACACGGCGGGGGGTGAAGGCCCGGCTGGTCAGGGACCGCAGCCGCCGGTGGTCCGCGCCGTCGGCGGTGGTCATGCCCCGGACCGTGGCGAAGGTGAGCAGCGGCCAGCCCGCGGGGATCCGGCCCTCCCGCAGGTCCGTGAAGTGGCGAGCGTCCTTGGCGACTTCCGGATGCTGAAGGAACTCCTTCAGCGCCTCGTGCCCGAGTACGGCCGCTCCCGGGACCCCGCCGGGCAGTTCCACCGGGACCACCGCACCCCCGGCCAGCAGCCGCGCGTTGAGGGAATGGGGGCAGCCCCCTGCGGGGTCCAGACGGTGCGGGGTCCGGGCGGGAGGGGTCTGCACGGGTTCTTCTCCTCGGAGTCGGGCGGAGGCGACGTGGTCCCGGGGCGGGAACAGACGTGGACGGCATCATGTTGACGCAACCGAGCACACGGGTATAGTGCGATCAGCGCGTGTGTGTGTCCCGTTCTCCGGACGCCGGCGCCGCTCATCTCTCCATCAGCCTCTCGGCCGAGGCTTCCGACCGGCCGGGGCTTCTTCTCCACAGCACCTCGTGACCTGGGCGTTCCCGTCGTACCCGAGGTGCCGTTCCCGCCGCGCACGAGGCAGCTGTCAGCGCCTCCCGCTCGCGGCCTCTCCCCCCTTCCCACGCTCTTGTCCCGTCCCTGAAAGGACCACCCACCATGACCACCACACTCGAACACCCGCCCACGGTCCGGCAGGCACCGGCCGTCCGGCTCGTCACCGGTGTCCTCGACATCGACGCTCACGGGAAGGGCCGGCTGCGCACCGCGAGCCTCCTGCCCTCCCCCGCCGATCCCCTGGTCCCGCCGGCCCTGATCCGGCGCCACGGACTGCGCAGGGGCGACCTCGTCGAAGGTGTCCACGGCGACCAGCGCACCCTGACCGAGGTCACGCGCATCGACGGCCGCGACCCGGCAGAGCTGCGCGGCCGGCGCCACTTCCGCGACCTCACCCCGCTCCATCCGCACGACCGCATCCGCCTCGAACACCCCGCATCCGGGTTGGCGGGCCGCGTCGCCGATCTCTTCGCGCCGGTCGGCAAGGGGCAGCGCGGCCTCGTCGTGGCACCGCCGAAGAGCGGCAAGACGGTGCTGCTCCAGCAGCTCGCCGCGGCCGTGGCCGGGAACCACCCCGAGTGCCGGCTGATGGTCCTGCTGCTGGACGAGCGCCCCGAGGAGGTCACCGAGATGCGCCGTTCCGTGCGGGGGGAGGTGTACGCCTCCACCTTCGACCGGACGCCGAAGGATCACATCGCCCTCGCCGAGCTCGTCGTCGAGCGGGCCAAGCGCCTGGTCGAGGCCGGGGCGGACGTCGTGATCCTGCTGGACTCGCTGACCCGCCTGTGCCGGGCACACAACAACGCCTCCGCGGCCGGCGGCCGCACCCTGAGCGGTGGCGTCGACGCGGGCGCGCTGCTCGGCCCCAAGCGGTTCTTCGGCGCCGCCCGTCAGGCGGAGGAGGGCGGCTCGCTGACCATCCTCGCCACCGCTCTGGTGGACACCGGCTCCCGGGCCGACGGCTACTTCTTCGAGGAGCTGAAGAGCACCGGCAACATGGAGCTGCGTCTGGACCGCGAAGCGGCCGCCCGGCGCCTCTTCCCCGCCGTCGACCTCGATGCCACCGGCACCCGCCGCGAGGAACTCCTCCTCACTCCAGGAGAGTTGGCGGCCACACACGGTCTGCGCCGCGTGCTGCGCTCCCGTGAGGGCGGCCCGTCCGGACTGGAGACCCTGTTGGAGCGGCTGCGGGCCACCCCGGACAACGCGGCGTTCCTGCGGCAGATCCGGCCCACGCTGCCGGCCGGCTGACAGGACGGCGGGGTCCGGCGTCCGGGTTGCTCCTGTACGCCGAACGGCCCTCGCAGCGCGAGCGATGGCGGCTCTCTCCATACGTTGACCCTATGATCACAGGATTTTCTCATCGGGCGGCGGTGTCGGTCTGCTCCCTGTGCGTGGCGAGCGTGCTGGCATTCGCACCGGCCGCCTCCGCGGGACCCCGTGCCGGGGCGCCCGCCCCGCCCGCCCCCGGGACCACGATGCCCGAACCGTCCCTGCTCTACCGCTCCGGCACCCAGGTCCGGCCGCTCCGGGGCGCACCCGAGGTCCCGGCGGTCTCGGCGCTGTCCTGGCTGGTCGCCGACGCCGGCAGCGGGGCGGTGCTGGCCGCGGGCGACGCGCACCGCAAGCTGCCGCCCGCGAGCACCCTGAAGACGCTGTTCGCCGTCACCGTGATGCCGTCCCTGCCCGCCAGGATGACGCACACCGTGCGGGACGAGGAGCTGGAGGACATCGGCCCGGGCAGCAGCCTCGTCGGTGTCGAGGGGGGCCTCTCGTACAAGGTGGCCGACCTGTGGCGCGGTGTCTTCCTCAGCTCCGGCAACGACGCCGTGCACGTACTCGCCGCGCTCAACGGCGGCTGGAAGACGACGACGGCGCGGATGCAGGCCAAGGCACGCACGCTCGGCGCCCTGGACACCCATGTCGTCTCGCCCGACGGCTACGACGCCGACGGCCAGGTGTCCTCCGCCTACGACCTCGCGGTCTTCGGGCGGGAAGGGCTGCGCAACCCCGACTTCGCGCGCTACTGCTCCACCGCCGAGGCGTACTTCCCCGGTGACGGCTCGTCGTACGGCATCCGGAACACCAACCGGCTGCTGACCGGTGCGGACGGCGTGAAGAAGTACCCGGGACTGATCGGCATCAAGAACGGCTACACCAGTAAAGCGGGCAACACCCTCGTGGCCGCGGCCCGCCGGGGCGGGCGCACCCTCGTGGTCACCGTGATGAACCCTCAGGCCGGCGGCGGGTTCACGGTGTACCAGGAAGCGCGCGAGCTGCTCGACTGGGGCTTCGCGGCGGCCGGGCGGGTGGATCCGGTCGGCTCGCTGGACGGGTTGCGCGTCAAGCCCCGGCAGCCGTCGGTGACCGCACCGGTGGCCGCCGCGGCGTCGCCGGCGGACGGCTCCGGCTGGCCGGACGCCGCCGCCGTCGCGGGGTTCGCGGGGCTCGGTGCGGGAGCCGTCGCGCTGACGCTGACGCTGCGTGCCAGGGGCAGCCGGGCCCGCCGCGGCTGACCCGTCGGCAGACCCAGCAGCAGACCCAGCGTGACCCAGGTGTAGGTGTTGCTGCCGAGGAATCCGCCGATGCCGGAGGCGTCGTCGAACCACAGCCAGACCACGCTCGTGCACAGCACCGCGAACAGGGCACCCGCGATGCGCCGGTGCCCGGCGCGCAGCAGCACGGCGAAGCAGGGCAGCAGCCACACCAGGTGGTGCACCCAGGTGATGGGGCTGACCAGGCAGGCCGCCGCCCCGGTCAGCGCGAAGGCCGCGGTCCAGTCGCCGGCCGTGACCGCCTTGCGGGTCCGCCACGCCCAGACGCACAGGGTCAGCAGCACGGCCGTCGCCCACAGCGGGCGGCCCGGCTCGCCGAGGCGGGCGAGTACGCCCTGGAGCGACTGGTTCGACACATAGTCGAGCCGTCCCACCCGGCCGGTGTCCCACAGCGCCTCGGTCCAGTAGAAGCGGGACGCCCGCGGGTCCGCCCAGGCGGCCAGCGCGGTCGCCGCGCCGGCGACGGCCGTCGCGACGCCGGCCGCCCGGCGCCGCCCGGCCAGCAGCAGCAGCCCGATGAACAGGGCGGGTGTGAGCTTCACGGCGGCGGCGAGTCCGATGCCGGCGCCCGCCCACCGCTCCCGGCCGGTGGCGAGCAGCAGGCAGTCGCCGAGGACGAGGGCCAGAAGCACCAGGTTGACCTGGCCGAAGCTGAAGGTGTCCCGCAGCGGCTCGAACAGCGCGAGCAGGCACAGGCACAGCGACCAGCGGTACCAGCCGTGCCGGCGCCAGTCCGGCCCGGCCAGGATCCGCACAACCGCCGCCAGCGCGGCCAGGTTGACCACCAGTGAGGCCACGATCGCCGAGTTCCTGCCCAGCAGGGCCAGCGGCAGCATGGCGACCGCGGCGAACGGCGGATAGGTGAAGCCGTACGAGGTGCCCGGCACCCGGTAGTCGTAGATCCGGCCGCCGTGATGCGTCCAGGTGTGCACGGTCCCGTAGTAGACGCGCAGGTCGAAGAAGCCGCGCAACAGCGGCACGGTGGCGGTGAAGAGCGTCACGGCGGTGACGAGGGCGAGCACGAGCAGCACCCGGCCGCGGTCCGTACGGGGTCGCAGCGGGCCGCTCACGCCATGCGTCCCGTTGCCGGGGACTGGGCCGCCTGGTGGGCCTGCCACAGGACGACCACGCCGAGCACCCCGCCGGAGACGGCGAGCACCAGCTGGCCGGCATCGGCCGGCCCGCCGCTCGGCAGTACGGCGAGGGCGAGCACGCCCGCCAGGGCCGCGCCCCGGTGCCGTACCGAGGTGTCGGGGGCGGCGGCGGCGATGAGGAACAGGCCCCACAGCACGTACCAGGGGCGGATCGCCGGGCCGAACACGGCGATCGTCAGCAGGCTGAGACCGAGCGCGTACACCGGTCTGACGCGTAGCCGGAGCCATATCAGCGCCACGGCGACGGCGGTGGCCGCGAGGCCCAGCAGATGCCAGGCCGGCACGGCCAGCGGGGCCAGACCGCTGCCGAGGTGTTCCAGCAGCGCGCCGGTGGCCCGGCCGAGCAGACTGGTCAGGGCCCAGTTGTGCGGGGAGACGGGGGTTTCCAGGGCCCCGATCCAGCCATAGCCGGTGCCGGCGACGGCCGTGGCGGCGACCGTCGTCACGGCGGAGGCGGCCGCCGCGGTCACAGCGGCCGGCAGCGGGCGCCGGCCGGAACGGACCTGGAGGGCCACGACCGCCGGCAGGCCGAGCGCGGCCGGTGCCTTGACCAGGGCGGCCAGGGTGACGAGGACGGCTCCCAGCACCCCGTCGGCCGGCCGTTCCCCGCGTGCGGCGACCAGGCCGAGCCCGAGCAGGCCGAGCATCAGGGCGTCGTTGTGGGCGCCCGCGACCAGGTGCAGCAGGACGAGCGGATTGAGCGCGCCGAGCCAGAGGGCGGCGGCCGGGTCGGCGCCGCTGTGCCGGGCGAGGCGGGGCAGTGCCACCGCCATGAGGGCCACGCCGAGCAGGGCAACCAGCCGCATCCCGAGCAGGCCCGCGGGCAGCTGGCCGCGGGTCAGGCCGGACAGCGCGGATGCGAGGGCGAGGAAGGCGGGGCCGTAGGGGGCGCCGGTGTGCTGCCACATCGGGGCGACCTCGTCGGCGAGCGGACCGCCGAGCTGGGCGGGACCGTGGGCGTAGACGTCCATGTGGGCGTCGACCATGGCGCCCTGGGCGAGGTAGCTGTAGACGTCCCGGCTGAACAGCGGCGGTGCGAGCAGCAGCGGGGCCGTCCACACGGCGAGCACCAGCAGCAGGGCGCGCGGGGTGGGTGGCTGCGGGCCGCGCACGAGCCGGCCTAGGAGCACCCAGGCCGCTATCAGCAGGACCACACCGAAGTACACCCCGACGAGGCCGAGCGCCGCCTGCACCGAGGCAGGGGCCAGGAGATCCTGCACGGGCAGGGCGCCGGCCGTCTCACCGCCCAGCGCGAGAAAGGCGGTACCGGCCAGTCCGAGCACCTGGCAGCGGCGGAGATCGACGGGGAATGCCATGGCCAACACTGATTCAGCGTGTCAACGCCGGGTGGCCGGAAGGCGACGGTAGCCCTGCCGGGCGGGGGCCGACGCGTGACCGGTACGTGGTGTGTTCCGGTCGGATTGCCGCTGCCGGTCCGTTCCGGCCGGTCGCGCGGTTCGCCGCGCCTCCGGGTCGGTTGTTCCTCCCCGCGCCGGAGAGTGACCCCCTTCAGAACACCGAAAGGCCCGTCAGTGTCGTGAAACGGTCCAGGGCCGCCACCCCCGCCACCGAGTTGCCGCGTTCGTCCAGGCCCGGGCTCCACACGCACAGCGTGCACCGGCCCGGCACGACCGCGATGATTCCGCCGCCGACCCCGCTCTTGCCGGGCAGCCCCACGCGGTAGGCGAAGTCCCCGGCCGCGTCGTACGTCCCGCAGGTCAGCATCACCGCATTGACCTGTTTGGCCTGGCTGCGGGTGAGCAGCCGGCTGCCGTCGGCGCGGATGCCGTGCCGGGCGAGGAAGCCGGTGGCGAGGGCCAGGTCGGCGCAGGAGGCGCTGACGGAACACTGCCGGAAGTACTGGTCGAGCAGGGTCGGCACGTCGTTGTCGATGTTGCCGTAGGACGCCATGAAGTGGGCGAGCGCGGCGTTGCGGTCGCCGTGGGCGGTCTCGGAGGCGGCGACCTCCTTGTCGAAGTCCAGGCAGGCGTTGCCGCTCTCGGCGCGCAGGAAGGCCAGCAGCTCGCCGGCCGCGTCTCCGGTACGGGTCTGCAGGCGGTCGGTGACGACGAGGGCGCCCGCGTTGATGAAAGGATTCCGCGGGATGCCGTTCTCGTACTCCAGCTGCACCAGGGAGTTGAAGGGGTTGCCGGACGGCTCGCGGCCCACGTGCTCCCAGAGTTCGTCGCCCTCGCGGGCCAGGTCCAGCGCCAGGGTGAAGACCTTGGTGATGGACTGTGCGGAGAACGGCTCGCGCCACGCCCCCACCCCGTACACGGTGCCGTCCAGCTCGGCGACGGCCATGCCGAAGCGGCGGGGATCGCAGGCGGCGAGGGCCGGGATGTAGTCGGCGGGACGGCCGCGGCCGGGCGTGCGCTCCATCTCCTCGGCGATGCGCTCCAGGACCGGCAGGAAGGTGTGGGACGACGTCGTTGTCATGATCACCATTGTGCCTCCGGACCGGCCGTGGAGCCTCGTCGCGCGTGGGGACGTCCGCCCGTCACCCCAGGTCAGGCGGCGGGCGCCCCACTTCCGGCGACGACCTCGGGGCGGAGCAGGCCGGCCAGCCTCTCGGCCGGCAGGAGGCCCTTCTCCAGGACCAGTTCCGCCACACCCCGGCCGGTGGCCAGCGCCTCCTTGGCGATCTCCGTGGCGGCCGTGTACCCGATGTGCGGGTTGAGGGCGGTGACCAGACCGATGGAGTTCTCGACGGTGGCGCGCAGCCGCTCGGTGTTGGCGGTGATGCCGGACACACAGCGCTCGGCCAGCGTGACGCACGCGTTGCGGAGGTGGGTGACGGACTCCGACAGCGAGTGCAGGATGACCGGCTCGAAGGCGTTGAGCTGCAGCTGTCCGGCCTCGGCGGCCATGGTGATGGCGACGTCGTTGCCGATGACCTCGAACGCGACCTGGTTGACCACCTCGGGGATCACCGGGTTGACCTTGCCCGGCATGATGGACGAACCGGCCTGCACCGGCGGCAGGTTGATCTCCCCGAGGCCGGCCCGCGGCCCCGAGGACAGCAGTCGAAGGTCGTTGCAGCTCTTGGACAGCTTGACGGCGATCCGCTTGAGCACGCCGGAGACCTGGACGAAGGCGCCGCAGTCCTGGGTGGCCTCGACCAGGTTGGCGGCGGTGACCAGCGGCAGACCGGTGATCTCGGACAGGTGGCGGCGGGCGGCCTCGGCGTATCCCGCGGGTGCGTTGAGGCCGGTGCCGATGGCGGTGGCACCCAGGTTGATCTCATGGATCAACTCGACGGCCTCGGCGAGGCGGCTGCGGTCCTCCTCGATCATGACGGCGAATGCGGAGAACTCCTGACCGAGCGTCATCGGCACGGCGTCCTGCAACTGCGTACGGCCCATCTTGAGCACGTCACGGAACTCGACGGCCTTGCGCGCGAACGCGTCCTGCAGCACAGCCATGGCCCTGAGCAGACCGCGCACCGCGAACACCGTCGCCGTCTTGACGGCGGTCGGGTAGACGTCATTGGTCGACTGACCGAGGTTGACGTCCTCGTTGGGGTGAAGATACGCGTACTCGCCCTTGGCGTGACCGAGCAGTTCGAGAGCCCGGTTGGCGACGACCTCGTTGGCGTTCATGTTCGTCGACGTGCCGGCGCCGCCCTGGATGACGTCGACGACGAACTGGTCGTGCAGCTTGCCCGACCGGATCTCCCGGCAGGCGGCGACGATCGCACGCGCCTTCGTGGGCGCCAGCAGGCCGAGCTCCTCGTTGGCGAGAGCGGCGGCCTCCTTCACGGCGGCCAGGGCGTCGATGAGGTGCGGGTAGGCGGAGATCGGAGTGCCGGTGATGGGGAAGTTCTCCGTCGCCCGCAGGGTGTGCACACCCCAGTAGGCGTCGGCGGGTATGTCACGGTCGCCGAGCAGATCGTGTTCGCTGCGGGTGGTGGCGGCGGTCATGAGGGTACGGTCCTCTTTCTGAGGGGCTGGGGGGAGGAAGGGGCGCGGGGAACTGCGCGACCGGCCACGGACGATCCGCAGACCGGCGACGACGCGCAGGCCCCACCGGTTATGCGGCGAACTACGCGCAGGCAGTGAACGGAACCGGATCCAGCGCACGCACAGCCCGTACGCACCCGACCGGCTCCCCGCCACCCAACAGGGGCTCCCCCGTGAACTCGGTCAGCAGCCCGGGATCGACGCCCGCACGGGCAAGCGCGGCCGCAGCCACCGGAACCCGCGCCCGGTTCGCCCCGTCGGCGATCTTGACCGCGATGGCCCGGCCGTCCGGCAGGGCGGCGGCCTGCACGCCCTCGAAGCCGTCCTTCGCGAGCAGCCCGGGCACGGCCCGCATCAGCGCGGCGACGTCACGCCCCGCTCCGGAAGCCATCTCGGCGTGCGCGCGCATCGCGTCGGCGACCTTCGCCTCGGGCGTGCCGGGGGCTGCGGAGGTGATCCGGGACAGGGCGCGGGCCAGGCCGTGCAGGGAGATGGAGAACAGCGGCGCGCCGCAGCCGTCCGCCGTGACCCGGGCGATCCGCTGACCGGTCAGGTCCTCGACGATCTCCGCGATCGCCTGCTGGAGCGGGTGCTTCGGGTCGAGGTAGTCCTGCACGGACCAGCCGTTGAGCTTGGCGGTCCACAGCATGGCCGCGTGCTTGCCGGAGCAGTTCTGGGCGAGCCTGGAGGGCGTCCGGCCCTCACGGACCCACGCGTCCCGGACGGCCGGGTCGTACGGCATGTCGGGGACGTTGCGCAGGTCCTCCTCGGCGAGTCCGGCGAGTTCGAGGATGCGCCGGGTGCCGGCGAGGTGGCGCTCCTCGCCGGAGTGGCTGGCGGCGGCCAGCGACAGCAGTGCGCCGTCGAGCGGCAGCCCGGCCCGCACCATGGCCACGGCCTGGAGGGGCTTGACGGCCGAGCGCGGGTAGAAGGCGGCTTCGATGTCGCCGAGCTGGAACTCCACCTTGCCGTCGGCGCCGAGGACGACGACGGAGCCGTAGTGGACGCCCTCGACGACCCCGGCGCGGACGAGGTGGGCGACGGGAGCGTGGAGGGGTTCGCGGACGACGGGTGCGTCGGCGGGGAAACTGCTGTACATCACTGCCTGCATCGATGGGTCGGGGTCGCCCGGTACGCGGGTCACGCGTCGGCGCCGGTGGAGGTGCGGGACATCCGGCCGCGGATGCCGTACCAGCCCGCGACCAGGATTGCGACGATGAGCGGCAGACAGAGCACGGTGGTGCGTCCGGCGCCGCCGTCGGCGTACATGAGGACCAGGACGGAGGCGAGGAACGCCAGCGTCGCGACTTCGGTCCAGGGGGAGCCCGGCAGCCGGTACGACGGCCGGGTCAGCTCGCCCTTCTGGGTCTTCCGCCAGAAGAACAGGTGACAGATCATGATCATGCCCCAGGTCGCGAGGATGCCGATCGCCGCGAAGTTGAGGACGATCTCGAACGCGTCGGCGGGGACGACGTAGTTGAGGCCCACGCCGAGGACACAGATACCGCTGGTGAGCAGGATTCCGCCGTACGGGACCTGGCTGCGGCTCATCCGCCCGGTGAACTTCGGGGCCGAGCCGCTCATCGCCATGGAACGCAGGATGCGGCCGGTGGAGTACAGGCCGGAGTTGAGGGACGACATGGCGGCGGTCAGCACGACCAGGTTCATCACGTCGCCGGCGGCGGGCACGCCGATGTGGGAAAGGACCGTCACGAAGGGGCTCTCGGCGGCGCTGTAATCGTTCCAGGGCATCAGCATCGAGAGCAGGACGACGGAGCCGACGTAGAACAGGCCCACGCGCCACATGATCGAGTTGATCGCCTTCGGCATGATCTTCTCGGGGTTCTCGGTCTCGCCGGCGGCCACGCCGACCAGTTCGACGGAGGCGTAGGCGAACACGACGCCCTGGATGATCAGCAGCATCGGCAGCAGGCCGTTGGGGAAGACGCCGCCGTTGTCCGTGATCAGGGACGGGCCGGGGTGGTGGCCGTCGACCGGGTGCTGGGTGACCAGCAGGAAGATGCCGATGCACAGGAAGACGACCAGCGCGGAGACCTTGACGATCGCGAACCAGAACTCCAGTTCGCCGAAGATCTTCACCGAGATGAGGTTCACGGTCAGCACGACGGCGAGCGCCGCCAGCGCGATCACCCACTGCGGGACGTCGGAGAACATGCCCCAGTAGTGGGTGTAGGTGGCGACGGCCGTGATGTCGGCGATGCCGGTGGTCGCCCAGTTCAGGAAGTACATCCAGCCCGCGGTGTAGGCGCCCTTCTCCCCGAGGAACTCCCGGGCGTACGACACGAAGGCACCGGAGGACGGCCGGTACAGGACGAGTTCGCCGAGGGCGCGGACGACCAGGAAGGCGAAGACGCCGCAGAGCGCGTACGCGATGAAGAGGGAGGGCCCGGCGTCGGCGAGCCGGCCGCCCGCGCCGAGGAAGAGGCCGGTGCCTATGGCTCCGCCGATGGCGATCATGTTGACGTGCCGGTGCTTCAGGCCTTTGCTGTAGCCGGCGTCTCCGGCGTCGACATGGCCGGACGAGGGGCGCGTCTCGTCTTTGAGGTGCTGCTCGCTCACGCCTCGGGTCCGCCTTCCGTGGGGAGGTCGTCCGTCCGCTGGGGGCGCACGATGTCGGTGAGGGTCGTCTCGACGCGGTCCAGGTGGTGGCTCATGGCCTGGACGGCGTCGTGTTCGGAACCGTCGATCAGCGCCTCGACGATCGCCCGGTGCTCGCGGTTGGACTGCTCGCGGCGCCCGCCCAGTTCGTTGAGGAAGGCCGACTGACGCGCCAGTGCGTCGCGGATCTCCTCGATGACCCGGCGGAAGACCGGGTTCTGGGCGGCCTCGGCCACGGCGAGGTGGAAGAGGGTGTCCATCGCGACCCACGCCGTGGTGTCCGTCTCCCGCTCCATGCGGTCGAGCAGGTGGGCCAGGTGGTCCAGGTTCTCCGGGGTGCGGCGCACGGCCGCGTATCCGGCGACGGGGATCTCGACGTGCCGGCGCACCTCGAGCAGGTCGCTGGCCGCGTAGTCGCCGAAGGTGGGGTCCTCGACGGCGTTCGCGACGACGAAGGTGCCCTTGCCGGTCCGGGAGACCGTCAGCCCCATCGTCTGCAGCGCGCGCAGCGCCTCGCGCAGCACGGGGCGGGACACCTCGAGGGTGCGGCACAGTTCCGCCTCGGAGGGGAGCTTGTCACCGATGGCGTACCGGCCGCTTTCGATGGCGCCGCGGAGGTGGCCGAGGACGGCTTCCATGGCGCTCACGCGCCGGGGGCCCAGGCCACCTGTCTGGCTGTCTGACAGGTTCACGGGAGCGATCCTCCGGGTTGTGGGCAGGGGCTGTCAAGGCGCCCCGTGAGAAACATGCACGGGGTGCGGCGCCCGAATACAGGCATCCGCACCCCGTGGGTGATCAGGACAGGTCGGTCAGGCGGTGAGCGTGCCCGTGGCGAGCAGGCCGAGCACGCCGGCACCGATGAGGATCCGGTAGATCACGAAGGCGTTGAAGGAGTGCTTGGCGACGAACTTCAGCAGCCAGGCGATGGAGGCGTAGGCGACCACGAAGGACACGATGGTGCCGACGGCCAGCGGGGCCGCGCCCACGCCCGCACCGAGGGCGTCCTTCAGCTCGTAGATGCCCGCGCCGGTCAGCGCCGGGATGCCGAGGAAGAACGACAGGCGGGTCGCGGCGACGCGGTCGAGGTCCAGGATCAGCGCGGTGGACATGGTGGCGCCGGAGCGGGAGAAGCCGGGGAAGAGCAGGGCGAGGATCTGCGAGCAGCCGACCCACATGGCGTCCTTGAAGGAGGTGTCGTCCTCACCGCGCTTGTGGCGGCCCATCTGGTCGGCCGCCCACATGACGCCGGAGCCCACGATCAGCGAACCGGCCACCACCCACAGAGAGGCCAGCGGGCCGTCGATCAGCGGCTTGGCGGCAAGACCCACCAGCACGATCGGAACGGTGGCGGCGATGACCCACCAGGCGAACTTGTAGTCGTGGTGGTAGCGCTCCTCGCGGTTGGTCAGCCCGCGGAACCAGGCGGAGACGATCCGCTTGATGTCCTTGAAGAAGTACACGAGCACGGCGGCGATGGCACCGACCTGGATGACGGCCGAGAACCCGACCACTGACTTGTCGTCGACGGGGATGTCCATGAGTCCCTCGGCGATCTTGAGGTGACCCGTGGAGGACACCGGGAGGAACTCGGTCACCCCCTCGACTACTCCGAGGACTACGGCCTGACCGACGGAGATGGCGCTCATGGGATCCAGTTCTGAGGAGAGTTGGTCGACAGTGTTGTAGACAGTACTTGCTGCGCCCGGCCCTGTGGCAAGCGCCTAACCCCACAAGACGTGGGCGAGTGAGACCCCGGCGAAGGCCGCGGCGAGCCCCGACACGACGCTCGCCGCGATGTTCACCGAAGCGTAGAGGCCGGATCCGGCCTCGGCGAGCCGCAGGGTCTCGTAGGAGAACGTCGAGTACGTCGTCAGCGCGCCGCACAGCCCGGTGCCCAGCAGAAGCTGCAGATGGGGCCCGGCGGCCCCGGCGGAGGCCGCGCCGGTGAGCAGCCCGAGGATCAGACACCCGGTGACGTTCACCACGAAGGTGCCCCAGGGGAAGACCGAGTCGTGGCGGGCCTGCACGGCACGGTCGGTGAGATAGCGCAGCGGTGCGCCGACCACGGCTCCCGCGACGACGAGCAGCCAGTTCACGAAGACTTCTCACCCTTCGGATCCGTACCGCCCGGACCGCGTCCCACGTACCGGACCACCTCGCACTCCTCCAGGGTCACGAGACCCTCGTCGACCAGTTCGTCGAGCTGCGGCAGGAACGCGCGTACGCGCTCCTCGGTGTCCACGACGACGACGGCCACGGGCAGGTCCTCACTCAGGGACAGCAGGCGTGCGGTGTGGATGCGGGAGGAGGCACCGAAACCCTCGATGCCCCGGAAGACGCTCGCCCCGGCGAGACCGGCCGCGTGCGCGCGGTGGACGATCTCGGAGTAGAGGGGCTTGTGGTGCCAGGTGTCGTCCTCGCCGATGTAGACGGTCAGCCTGAGGGCCCGGCCCGAGAGTGATGTCATCCCTGCCTCCTGACGAGCACCCGGCGGGCGGCGACCGAAGCCAGCCACACCGCGGCGAGGGCCGCGCACAGGGTCGCGGCGAGATAGGCGAGTCCGGCTTCCGGGCGGCCGGCGCCGACCAGTTTGCGGATGTCGACGGCATAGGTGGAGAAGGTGGTGAAGCCGCCGAGCACGCCGGTGCCGAAGAAGGGGCGGACGAGGCGGTGCGCGGCCCACACCTCGGTGATGAGGACCATGAAGATACCGATCACCGCGCAGCCGATGACATTGGTCCAGAAAGTCGCCCAGGGGAAGCCGCCGGGCGGCGTGGGCCAGGCGAGGGCGAGGCCGTAGCGGGCACAGGCGCCGAGGGCGCCGCCGAGGGCGACCACCGTGACGACGGGCGTCTGGGCACGCCGCTCGGAGCGCCCCCCGGGGGCGCTGCGGGCGCGGAGGCTCTCGGCTTCCGGGGCTGTCATGCTGGTACGTCTCCTGTTCGGCCCGCCCCGACGGGTGATCACGGCCGGGCACCAGGGTACCGCCGTGTCAGCGGGCGCCTGACCGTGCGCAGACCGCGACCCCGCGCTCGTGCAGGCTGCCGAGGACGAGGTGGTCCCCGGTCGCGCAGACGCTGGTGACCATGCGGAAGCCGGAGCGGCGGCGCGTCAGGTGCCGGACCGTTCGTCCCGCGTCGTCGAGGGCCATCACGCCGATCGTCCCGGCCGGGCGGTACGGCGCGTGCACGGCGGCCCGGGCGGCGGCGCCGCGCACGGCGGGCGGGCTGCGGTGCAGGAGCTCCAGGGGCGGGACCCGGGGACTCGCGAGCGCCACCCAGAACGGGCCGCCGGGGCCCTCGCGCCAGAGGTTGTCCGGCATGCCGGGAAGCGTGGCGAAGAGATCGGTGCGGCCGGCCTTCGGACCGGTGAGGTGGTAGCGGGTCAGGCGGCAGCTGCCGGTCTCGGCGATCACCAGGAAGGAGCCGTCGGCGCCGGCCGCCACACCGTTGGCGAACTGCAGCCCCTCCAGGACGACTTCGGGCGCCCCGCCCTCGGGCGGAAGGCGCAGCAGCCGTCCGGTGCCGCTGTGTTCGACGATGTCGCCGATCCACCGGCCGAGCGGATAGCGGCGGCTGGAGACGGTGAAGTACACGCTGCCGTCGGGCAGGGCGACGACATTGCTGCAGAAGCGCAGCCGTTCCCCCGCCACCGAGTCCGCGAGGACGCGGACGGTGCCCGCGCCGGGGTCGACGCGCAGCAGGCCGCGTTCCGCGTCGCACACCAACAGGCCGCCGTCCGGCAGCGGTTCGAGTCCGAGCGGGCGGCCTCCGGTGTCGGCCAGCACCTCCACGCGGGCCGTGCGCGGGGAGCCCAGATGGTGGACGCGCAGGATCCGGCCGTCCGCCACTCCGGTCAGCACGCGCCCCTGCCCGTCGGCCACGACGTCCTCGGGGCCGCGGGCACCCAGGGAGACGTAGTGGAGCGGGACGAGTGCCGTGGATCGGTCCACGTGCGTGCCCTTCGCCGTCGGCCGGCCCGCCCTGCCGGCCGGCCGTGCACCCAGTGTCCTTTCCTCACCAGCCCTTCTCGAACACCCGGGCCACCTCGGCGATACGGATCTCGTCGCGCCGGTAACGGGTGCGGCAGCGGACGCGGCGGGTGCGCAGCAGGCCGAGCCGGGTGAGGAAGTCCAGATGGGCGAGGGCGGTGCGGCGCGGTACACCCAGTTTGGCGGCCACGGCCCGCGCGGTGACGCCCGTCTCGGCGAGGTCGCGGCCCCGGGGCGCCGGGAAGTGGGTCTCGGGGTCCTTGAGCCATTCCAGAATCGTCCGCCGCATCCGGCCCGAGGGGGTTCCCGTCATCCGTCCGCCTCCGTCCCCGGCCTCCTCGTACGCAGTGTTCCCAACTCTGACCCGGGCGACGCCGTCGCGTGCGGGACTCGGCGGTCGTTGTCCGGTACCGAACGGCCGTGCGACCGAGGATGTGCATATGACCCCGCGCCAGGTGACCGTGATGACGGTGACGTCGATGGCGGTGCTCGGGGCGATCGGGTCGGTGCTCGGGGTCACGCTGGGCATCGCCGCGTACGAGACGGTGATCCCCCGGATGACGGCGGGAGCCGACATCACCCCGCCGTCGTCCACGACGGACGTCCGGCACGCGCCGAGGCTGGCGGAACCGGCGGCGGCCGGGCTCGTGATCGCCGTGCTGGCGCGCTGGTGGCCGCCCGACCGCGCCGCCCGCCTCACCGTCGCCGAAGTGCTGCACAAGGAGGAGGGCCACCCGGATCCGCAAGCGGTCGGGATCGGGCCCGCAAGCGGTCAGGATCGAAGAAGCCGCGCCGGGCTCCGCGGCTCTAGCGTGAGGTGCACCGGCGGACGTGCCGCCGGGCCGCGCATCCCAGAAGGAGACTCCCATGACCGCCGGCGTGCAGACGATCATCTACCCCGTCAAGGACAGGGACCGTGCCAAGGCACTGTTCACCGCCCTGCTGGGGGTCGAGCCCTATGTGAACGAGCCCTACTACGTCGGCGTCAAGGCCGGGGGCCAGGACGTGGGCCTCGACCCGAACGGGCACGCCCAGGGCCTGACCGGACCGGTGCCGTACTGGCACGTCACCGACCTCCGGGAGCGGCTCGCGGGCCTGCTGGAGGCGGGCGCCGAGGTGGTCCAGGACGTACGGGACGTCGGCAACGGCCGGCTGATCGCCTCCGTGCGGGACGCCGACGGCAACCTGATCGGCCTGCTCCAGGATCCGGCCGCCTGAGCACCGGCCCGGCCGCGCTTGCACCCGCAGTAGTTGCACACTCAACGATTGACGGGATCGGTGCTACGGTGCGGGTATGGCAGTCAAGACGGCCGACGCCCGGCTCGAGGAACGGTGGCGGGACATCCTCGCCGTACACGCGCGCACCATGTGCGAGATCGACCGGGCCCTGCACCCGCACGGGCTGGGCGCCAGCGACTTCGAGGTGCTGGACATCCTGGCGGCCGAGTCGCCCGCAGAGGGCGACCAGTGCCGGGTGCAGAACCTGGTCGGGAGGGTCCATCTCAGCCAGAGCGCGCTGTCCCGGCTGATCGGCCGGCTGGAGAAGGACGGGCTGGTGGAACGCTCGGTGTGCGCGGAGGACCGGCGCGGGGTGTGGGTGGCCCTCACCTCCAAGGGCCGCACGCTGCACGCCGAGGTGCTGCCGCTGCAGCGCGCCGTGCTGGAGCGCATGCTCACCGGGCAGGAACGTTAGGCACGGCCGTCACGTCAGAGCACCAGCTCGGCCCCGTCGGGCAGGATCTCGATGCTCTCGTCGGCGACATGCGCGCGTGCCGGTGACGCCGGGTCGAGCAGCGGGTTCGTGTTGTTGAGGTGGGTGTAGATCCGGCGGGCGCCGAGATGCCGGGCCAGCGCCGCGAGGGTGCCGTCCGGGCCCGTGACCGGAAGGTGGCCCATGGCGGCCTGCCCGGCGCCGGGCCGTACCGTCGTCCCCATCTCGTCGGCCGCGTAGAAGGTGCCGTCCAGCAGTACGCAGTCGGCCTCGGCGCACAGCTCGTCCAGGGCCTGGCTCCAGGCGCCCACGCAGGGCGCGTACACCAGCACTCCCCCGCTGGCCAGATCCTCGATGCGGTACGCCGTCACCCACGCGTCGGCCGGCTCCGGAGTCGGCGCCGGTACGTACCTGGGGATCTTCGCGCCCACCGGATGGGCCGTGACCACCAGCCCGCCCGCCAGCACGAAACCGCCGTCGGCCAGGCTGTCCGCCCACTCCCAGGGTGCGTAGCGGTCCAGGGCGGCACGGGCGGGGGCCAGCACGGCGCGGACCGGCGGGGCGGCATAGACCTTCAGCCCCGCCGCTCCGCGCAGTTCGCCCAGGCCCGTGACATGGTCGGCCTCGGCGTCGGTGAGCAGGACGCCGCGCAGCGGGGTGTCCCGTGGGCCGGGACCGGGCCACAGCGCCGGTGTGGCGCTGAGCTGGGCACGCAGATCGGGCGAGGCGTTCAGCAGCCACCAGTCACGGCCGTTGCCCGTGACGGCAGCGCACTCCTGGGTACGGGAGGGCAGCTTGCCGTCCCGGGCGCCCCTGCACAGTGAGCAGGCACAGTTCCACTGCGGGAAGCCGCCACCGGCGGCGGTGCCCAGCAGGACGACCCTCACGACCATCGGCTCCTTCGCGCGCCGCGCTTTGTGTCTCTCGCCGGGGATCTTCCCCGTCCGGAGCCCTGTGACCACCCCTTGGCAGGGGGCAGTTCCGGCCGTCCTTCGCCGCGGCGGCGTCGTTCTCTCGCCCGAGGGGGCGGGCTCCCGCCCGATGGGGCGGGTGCGAACGCTTCCCGGGTGCCGGTGCCGTCGCTTCCCGCGTGGGTGCGGGTGCGGACGTTCTCGTGCGCGGCGGGTGCGGGTGGGGGTGGGGGTGGGGGTGCGGGTGCGGGTGGGGGTGCGGGGCAAACGCTTCACGCATGGGTGCGGGCGCGGGTGCGGGGGCGGACGCTTCTCGCGACCCCGCGGCGGAGCCGCGTGCTCGACACGGCCCCGCGGGGGGGCCGTCACCTGGCCAGCAGCGTGCGTACCCCCTGTGACGTGAGCGTCAGAGCGTGGGTGGAGTTGCCGTCGATGGCCAGGGAGAGCTCCTCCTCGGGCCATTGGGAGGCCAGGGCGCCCAGCGGGATGAGGCGGTAGCGGGAGACGAACGGCAGCAGGCCGGCCATCTCGCCCTCCGTGGTGAAGACGGGGACGACAGGGTCGCCTCCCGGCTGTTCGAGGACGGGCAGGGCCACGGTGGTGGCGTCGGCGCCCTCCCCGTCGATCGCGTCGTCCGGCACGGGGACGAGCACGTCACTGTGGGCGAGTACGTCCAGCGCGGCCTGGTCCTCGGCGTTCGAGGCGAGCGCGTCCAGCGCCTGCTGGGCCGGCGTCGGCAGGTCGTTGTGTGCGGGTGTCTCCATAGCAGATCCCCAGGTAGCGGCGGTGTTTCGGCCACCCGGTGCGGCTCCGCTCCCGGGCGTGCTCCGCCTCGCGTACCCGGTGGGCTCGCGGACATGCGTGCGGATCGACCGGAGATCCGGTGGTGTCCCGACCCGGCGGTGGCCCGGAACGGTGAGAATCGGGCGACGAAGGCCGCCGCCTTCAGGGGACGGAACCCTGTGCCGGCGCAGCCCTGCGTCCCGGGGGTCTCCTGGAGCGTGTCGCCCGGCGGGCGCCACAGCGGCTGCGCCTCCCGGGCGTCGAGGGGACGCCCGGACACTGCTGGTCCCCTAGCTCCGGCCGGTGCCGGAGCCCGCGACAACAGCCCGGTGAGCGGCTGCCGGCCGAGGCTGCGGGCGGGCACCTCGCGGATCAGCGGCACCGGGGCCGGAAAACCGCGCTCGTACGCCACGCCGGTGCCGTCCGCGGCCCGCTCCCCGCTCCCGCTTCCGCTCCCCGTACTGGTACCCGTCCTGCCCCGGACCCAGCTCCCCGGCGACAGCCGCCTCGTACGCCTCGCGTCCGGCGAGGGTACCGGCCGCCGTGTCCGCGTCGTGGAGGCCAGGGCGCGGGCCTGGCCGAGCCGGTCGCTCGGTGGGCGGCGGTCGTCGAAGAGGACGTGGGGGGCCTGGCCGGTGCGGGTGGTGATCAGGCCCGATCAGGCCCTCCTCACACCGTTCGGCGAGGGCGGCGGGGATGGCCGTACGACTGATGCCGAACCGCTGGGCGAGGGCGTGTCCGGCGGGCAGGTGCCGTCGCCAACCTCCCGGGTCAGGCGCCGGCTGATCCGCCGGGGCTCGAGCGGGACGCCGGTCACGGACCGGGCTCCGCGAGCAGGTCGTCGATCGTGGTGACGCGGATCAGCGGCCCGTACAGCTCCATGATCTGCAGGGCCTTGAGGTGGGAGTCGTCGTCCACGCCCGCGCAGGCGTCCGCGACCACCAGCACCTCGGTGCCGGCGTCCGCGGCGGCCAGGGCGGTGGAGAGCACACAGCACTCGGTGCTGACACCGGCCAGCACCAGGCGGTCGTCCGGGCCGAGCCGGGCGGCGAGTTGCGGGGTCCACTTGCCGAAGGTGGTGGCGTCCACGACCGGGGCGACCGGCTCGGCGAACTCGTCGGACAGCTGCCAGAGGCCGGCGTCCGGTGGTCGCTGGGCGAAGGGCCACCGGTCGTAGTAGGCACGCCAGGCTCCGGCCGGTGCCCGGGGCGCGAGGAAGCGCGTGAAGGTGACGCGGCCCGAGAAGGCGGGCAGCAGACCGCGGACGCCCGCGGCCGCGTCGGCGTACCGGGGGGTGGCCCAGGGGCTCGCCGGGTCGGCGAAGACCCGCTGCATGTCGATGACGGCGAGGTGTCCGGCGGTCATGCGCTGAGCACCCCTTCGTCGGACGCCGGGCTCGGCATCCGCTCCTCCTGCGCGCGGACCCTGCCCCGGCCCGTCAGCAGGGTGCCCAGGAAGGCGAGGACCAGGGCGGCCAGGACCCCGAGGTTGGCATGGGCCCAGGATCCGGTCTTACCGCCGAGGCCGAGAGGAGCGAGGAGGTACCCCTGCCAGGTGAGCCAGCCCGCCGCGGTGTTGGTGACCAGGCCCCAGCCGACGGCGGTGGCGCCGAGGGTCAGCACCAGGGGTGCCGGGAGGATGTCGCCGTAGCGGCCGTGCGGGCGGTAGAGGTCGCCCTCGTCGTAGTCGCGGCGGCGCAGGGCCAGGTCGGCGAGCATGATGCCGCACCAGGCGGCGATGGGGACGCCGAGGGTCGTCAGGAAGCCCATGAACTGGCCGAGGAAGTCGCCGGCGAAGAACACGATGTAGACCGAACCGGCGATCATCAGGAGGCCGTCGAGGAAGGCCGCCAGATGGCGGGGCACCGGCAGACCGGCCGAGAGCAGGGCCAGGCCGGAGGAGTAGATGTCGAGGACCGCGCCGCCGACCAGGCCGAGCACCGCGACCACGGCGAACGGCACCAGGAACCAGGTCGGCAGGATCGTGGTGAGCGCGCCGATCGGGTCGGCTGCGATCGCCTTGCTGAGCGTCTGCGAGGACCCGGCCAGCAGCAGTCCGAAGACCAGCAGGAGCAGCGGCGCCACGGAGGCACCGAACGTGGTCCAGCCGATCACGCCCCGGCCTGACGAACTCCGGGGCAGATAGCGGGAGTAGTCGGCGGCGGCGTTGACCCACCCGAGGCCGAAGCCGGTCATCATGAAGACCAGGGCACCGATGAACTCCTGGGCGGAACCCGCCGGGACGGCACTGACGGTGCTCCAGTGGACGTGGCCGGCGACGAGTCCGACGTAGACGACGGTCAGGACGCCGGTGATCACGGTGATGGCCGTCTGCAGCCGCATGATCAGGCCGAAGCCCATGACCCCGCCGGTCACGGTCAGTACGGCCACCACGGTCAGGGCGACGACCTCGGTCCCGGTGCCGCCGCCCCAGCCGAGACGGCTGAGGACGGTCGCGGTGGCCATCGTGGCGAGCGCGATGAGGACGGTCTCCCAGCCGACGGTGAGCATCCAGGAGACCACCGACGGCAGCCGGTTGCCGCGCACTCCGTACGCCGCCCGGCTGAGCACCATCGTGGGCGCCGAGCCGCGCTTTCCGGCGACCGCGACGAACCCGCACAGCAGGAACGAGACGACGATGCCGAGCACTCCGGCGGCGAGGGCCTGCCAGAAGGAGATGCCGAAGCCGAACGCGAAGGCGCCGTAGCTCAGGCCGAGCACCGAGACGTTGGCTCCGAACCAGGGCCAGAACAGCGTGCTCGGGGCGCCCTTGCGCTCGGCGTCCCCGATCACGTCGAGCCCGTGCGTCTCCACTCGCAGCGGGCGGCCGGGAGATCCGCCGTCGGTGACGCCGAGCGGGTCCTGCGGTTGCGTCATCGCCGAGCCACCTGCCCTGCCTGTCCGGACGTGTCCACCGACGCTAGGCCGGGGCCCCGTGGCCGTCAAGGACGGGCCAGGGCGGCCGAACGGCCCTGCCGGCAGCCGCCGTTCAGCGGTCGAACTCCTCCTGGATCGTTGTCCTCGGCTCCTCCCGCAGGTGTTGGGAGAGCCCGGGTTTGCCGCCTTGCCGTGCACGTTCCGCGCGCTGTGCTGCGGTGTGGCCGAGGCCGGCGTCCGGGTCCGCCCGAACCGACCTCGCCACGTCCTCACGGCCCGTGTACTGCTCGGCGGGAATGCCGCGCAGCGCCTTGACCACCCCGTCCGACGCGCCCGCCGCACGCGCGGCCGTGACCAGCCGCTCCTTGTCGGCCGGGTACGACACGTCCTTCAGCGCGGCCAGCACCTCGGGGAGGCTGGGGCGTGCCGTGCTCATGACGCCTCCCTCACTCGTCGTCCTGCTCGGTCTTCCCCTCCGCGGTGTCCTGGCCCTCCGCCTGGGACCGGGGTCGTGCGTGGCGGCTGCTCCGCCTGTGCGTCGTCGGTCTCCCGCTCGCCCTCCGCCTGCGGAGGGGTGTTCTCGCTCATAGGGCCTCCCACACGCGTCGGTGTCCGTTTCGAAGCCCCCGAGTACCCGTCCGCCCCGCCTCCCATGGCCGGGGGGAATCCGTGAATCCGGTGCCAGGGGGTGGGTACCTGTGCAGTCCCGGCGCAGCGTGCGGCGCCGACGTACAGCCCGAGCACCATCTCACCGCCTGGAGGAGCCATGGCGGGTATCAGCCCCCCTGACCTTCAGAAAGCACTGTCCGGCGCGGAGTATCCGGCCAACTCGGAGCAGCTCCGGGAGGTCGCCCGGAAGAACCACGCGTCCAAGGAGGTCAACGAGCGCATCGCGCACCTAGGGAAGAAGGAGTTCCAGAACCCCGCCGAGGTGAGCAAGGCGGTCTTCCAGAACGAATGACCGCCACCGGCGTGCGGCGGCCGGGCTTCCTGCCCCGGCCGCCGCGCGCGTGTCCAAGGTCGTTGCGCCGGCCTTGCGAGGCCTGCGTGATGCGGCGGATCGGATCGCCGCTGGTCACAGGCGCGGGGCGAGCGGGTCCTGCGGTGTGCGGTGTGCGGTGTCTCTCCTCGGCGTTTGTCAGGGGCGGTTCGGGCGGTCCCGGTGTCACGGCGGTCCGCGCCGGCTCGACGACGCCGGTGACCACGGTGGCGCACCGCTGTGGCTGGTCCTCGGCCAGCGTTCATCGATGTCTTCCGCCGCACGTTCGGCCATACGCCGGGCTCCCGGGCGGCGGACGCCCGCGGACCGTTCGTCTGAGAGGCCTCGTGCCGGCGGCCCCAGCGGCCGTGTTCACCCTTCGCCCCGCACGCCGACCGGGCTGCCGCGCTCGCGGCGTGGCGCGTGCCGCGCCGGTGCGGTCCGCGGCGAGGATGGCGGACGGGAGCATTCCGGCCGGGAGGCGGTACGACGGTGTGGAGGCGGGCATGACGGTGAACCGTGTCGGTCTGGTGGTGCACGGAGGACGACCCGAGGCCGTCGCCGCGGCGCACGCGGTGCGCGCGTGGTGCGCGGAGCACGCCGTGGGGTGCGCCGACATCGACGTGTGGCAGGAGGGGGCGCGCCACAGCGCCCGGGAGGAGGTCGACGCGGCGGGCGACCCGGACCTCATCGTCACCCTCGGCGGCGACGGCACCTTCCTGCGCGGGGCACGGCTGGCGGCGGAGAGCGACGTCCCGGTCCTCGGTGTCGATCTCGGCCGCGTCGGATTCCTGACCGAGGTTCCGGTTCCCTCGGTGCGCACGGCTCTGGACACGGTCCTGGCCGGGCGGATCACCGTGGAGAGCCGGATGCTCCTCACCATGCGGGCGTCGTGCCGCCTGAAGGTGCCCGCGCAGATGGAGGCGCTGCTGCGGTACGGCCGCGGGCCGATGCTGCCGCCGCCCGCGGTGCGCGCGGAGTGCCGGACGGGTGACAACTGGGGTGTCGCCCTGAACGTCACCGCGCTGAACGACGTCGTCGTGGAGAAGCTCGCCAGGGACCGGCAGGTGTCGGTCGCCGTCTATCTGGCGGGCCGGCTCCTGGCCTCCTACTCGGCCGACGCGCTGCTGGTGGCCACGCCCACGGGCTCCACCGCGTACAGCTTCGCCGCCGGCGGCCCGGTGGTCTCGCCGCGCGCGGAGGGCCTGGTCTTCACGCCGGTCGCCCCGCACATGGTGTTCAACCGCTCGGTGGTGGCCGCCCCCGACGAGCCCGTCGCGCTGCGCATCCTCCAGCGGTCGGGCCAGGCCGCCGTCAGCATCGACGGCCAGCTCCGCGGAGTGCTGAGCCCGGGGGACTGGATCGGCGTGTACGCCGCGCCCCGCCGGCTGAAGGCGGTCCGGCTGGGTCCGACGGACTTCTACGGCCGGCTGCGCGAGCGCATGAACCTCACCGACGCGCCGGCGGCGCTCGCCGACGGGGAGGCCACTCCGCTGTGGCCGGTGACCACACCACCGCCGGGCGACCTCGCCCACCTCGCGCTGCCGCCGGCTCCCGACGACGGGCACGGGTCGGCCTGACGTCCGGTGCCCTGCTGGGCCGCGGCGTCGGCCATGTCGAGCACGGCGCGCAGGGTGGCGGTGGCCACGGCCGGCGCGGCATCCGCCGGGAACGCCAGGCGCAGGCCGAGCACGGGGCCGCCGGCACCGTGCTCCGTGGCGGCCGTCACACAGGGATCCGGCTGCTGATGTCCTGCGCGGTGACGAGCTCGTGGTGCCGTACGCCGGTCGGACGACCGGTGAACGAGACGAGGGTCAGCTCGCGCAGGAGTGCCTCCCGGTGCTGTTGCGCCGCCAGGTACAGCGGGTGGGGCAGGTCGGTCAGCGTGACCGGCGCCGTCCGGCCGGAGGGCGGCGCCGCCTCCCACGGTGACGAGGGCGGCGCCGGCGCGTGCGACCACAGGGCGAACCAGACCGTCTTGCGGTGCTCCTCGACGGGGACGCCGTGAGCGGAGGACAGGTCCTCCACCAGTGCCAGGCCCCATCCGGTACAGGCGTACACCGGGCGCGCCTGCAGCGCGGGACGGTACTCCGGGCAGCCGTCGACGACCCCCACGTGCACCCGGCCGGCGCCGGCCCGGCACCTGGATCTCGACGTCGGTGCGCGCGTGCAGCACCGCGTGGGTCACCAGTTCCGCGGCCAGCAGCTCGGCGGTCTCCATCGTCTGCGGTGCCAGGCCGCCCAGCGCCGACCGCACGAACCGCCGCGCGGCCGCGACGCTCTTGGGCCGCGGGGGAAACCGTCTCGACGGCGCCCCCGGCGGACTCAGGCCACCCGTACCGACACGATGTACCCAGGAACAGGGACGGAACGAGTGGATCCGGGGATCGCGCACGCATCGATCGGGCGGGCGAGCCTGCGCGGGGACGGCAGGGCCCGTCGCAGTCCCCGCCGGTCAGTTCGCCGAGGACGCCTGGTTCGTCGTGGACTGCTCCCGCCGCGGCAGCTTCCAGTTCGGCCGCGGGAAGTGGCACGTGTAGCCGTCGGGGTAGCGCTCCAAGTAGTCCTGGTGCTCCGGCTCCGCCTCCCAGAAGTCGCCCACGGGTTCCACCTCCGTGACCACCTTCCCCGGCCACAGCCCGCTCGCCTCGACGTCCGCGATCGTGTCCACGGCCACTCGGTGCTGTTGCTCGTCGCCGTAGAAGATGGCGGACCGGTAGCTTCGCCCGAGGTCGTTGCCCTGGCGGTCCTTCGTGGTCGGATCGTGGATCTGGAAGAAGAACTCCAGGATGTCGCGGTAGGTCGTGACCGCGGGATCGAAGACGATCTCGATGGCCTCGGCGTGGTCGCCGTGGTTGCGGTACGTGGCGTTCGGCGTGTCACCACCGCTGTAGCCGACGCGGGTGGACACCACACCCGGCTGCTTGCGGATCAGATCCTGCATCCCCCAGAAGCAGCCGCCTGCCAGCACGGCCCGCTCGGTTCCCACGGTCATCGGTCCACTCCCTGACGCTCGACGAGCCCGGCGCGGTCGTCGTGCCGGTTGCACGGTCATCCAGCCTAGTACCGGCCCTGAGCGTCCGAGCAACGGGCGCCCTGGGGCGCCGCGGCCGCGGCATGCCGCGGGCCGGCACCCCCGGCGCCCCGTCCGCCCGGTACCCGGCGCCGGGGCCGGCCCCTTCACTCAACTCCCGCTCGCCAGTTCCGGGTTCGCCCGGCACGCCACAGGACCACCGGCACCGGAAATCCGGTGCAGAGTTGGTCTAGTCCTCTTGACGGGATCACCCGTCGGCGCTTTGGTATGTACCAACGTTCCGCCCTGCGCAACCCACCCCACCACTCCCCGCCCGCGGGCATCCCCGAAAGGGGCACTGTCATGCACCTGGCAAGATCTGCGGCTTCCGTGTGCGCTCTCGCGCTCGCCGCCACCGGCGCCGTCGTCGCTCTGGCACCTGCCGGCAGCGCCGCGGCGAGCAGGGTCTACTCCGTCGCCCCCTATGCCGACATGTCGAACGGCCAGGAAGGACTGCTCGACACGGCCATCACAGGACACCGGCTCAAGGCCTACACAGCGGCGTTCGTGCTCGGCGAAGGCTGCAACCAGATCTGGGGCGACACGCTGCCCCTCGGCAACGACTCCTACACCGACCCCGAGATCGCCAGGGCAAGGGCCGAGGGCGCCTCCGTCATCATCTCCTCCGGCGGGGCGAGCGGTGAACCGCTCGCCTGGACCTGCTCCACCCAGAGCAGCATCGACGCCGGCTACCAGGCCATCATCGACGACTACGGCGTCACCCGGCTCGACTTCGACGTCGAGGGCGCCGCCGTCGCGGACACCGCGGCCGCGGCCCGCCAGATGCAGGCGATGAAGGACCTCAAGGCGGCCGACCCCGGTCTGCAGTTCTCCATGACCCTGCCGGTCCTGACAAGCGGCCTGACCAACGACGGCGTCAACATCCTCAAGGCCGCCAAGAACGCGGGTGTCAAGATCGACGTGGTCAACATCATGACCATGGACTACTACGCCGGCACCGGCACCGAGATGGGCCAGGGCGCGGTCTCGGCCGCGAAGGCCACGCTGGCGCAGATGCAGTCGGTCGACTCCGGCTACTCCTACGCCAACCTCGGGATCACCCCGATGATCGGCAAGAACGACGACGGTTCCACGTTCACCCTGGCGGACGCCCAGACGGTGGAGAGCTTCGCGGCGCAGAACGGCGTCGGGCGGCTGGCGTTCTGGTCGGTCAACCGGGACCAGCCGTGCAGCGGCAGCGCCAATTCGCTCTCCACCTGCAGCGGGATCAGCCAGAACAGTCTCGCGTTCACGGACGCCTTCGTGCCGTACGAGGGCAGCTCGGGCGGAGGCGGAGGCACGTCCGGTGACTTCTCCCTGTCCCTCTCTCCGGGCTCCGCGTCAATCGCCCAGGGCGGTTCCGCGAGCGCGACCGTCTCCACGGCCGTCACGGCCGGCAGCGCCGAATCCGTCAGCCTCTCCGCCTCCGGCGCCCCCACCGGGGTCAGCGTCTCCTTCAGCCCCGGATCCGTGACGTCCGGGGGCACCTCGACACTGACCGCGACGGTCGGTTCGTCCGTGGCCGCGGGCACCTACCCGATCACCGTCACCGGCAGCGCCGCCGGCGGCAGCCACAGTGCGACCTACACACTCACCGTCACCAGCAGTGGCGGCGGGGGTGGCGGAGGCGGGGGCTCGCTGACCAACGCCGGCTTCGAAACCGGCGCTCTGAGCCCGTGGACCTGCACGGCAGGCAGCACCGTGGTCTCCGGCCCCGTCCACACCGGCAGCCACGCCCTCCAGGTCAGCCCGAGTTCCAGCAGCACCGGCGAATGCGACCAGACCGTCACCCTCTCCCCCAACCACAGCTACACACTGACCGGTTGGGTCGAGGGTGCCTACGCCTACATCGGGGTCAGCGGCGGCGCGACCGCCAGTACGTGGTCCGACAACGCGAACTGGAACCAGCTGAAGGTCGCGTTCACCACCGGCAGCAGCGGAACGGTCACCGTCTACGTCCACGGCTGGTACGGCCAGTCCGACGTGCACGCCGACGACTTCACTCTGGGCTAGTCCTCTGACCGCAGAGGTTCGCCGGGTCTGCCGGCCGCGGTGGTGCCCCGCCCGCACGGCACGGCGAGCCAGGCGGACGGGCCTGGAGTGCTCCGTAGACCGGCTGAGGGGGTTCCGCCCCGGCGAGCAGTTCGAGCGCCGTCGCGCCTGCCTCCGCCGGGGTCAGGCGGGCGCCCTTGTCGGCCGTGGGGCCGGGGCGCCAGCCCTCCATGACCGTGATGCGGCCGCCCTCGGCCTCGAAGACCCGGCCCGTCACCCCCGCGCAGGCGCCGGAGCCGAGCCAGACCACGAGCGGGGAGACGTTCTGCGGGGCCATCGCGTCGAAGCCGCCGTCCTCCGGGGCGGCCATGGCCTCGGCGAAGGCCCGTTCGGTCATCCGGGTCCGGGCGGCCGGGGCGATGGCGTTGACCTGGACGCCGTAGCGGCTCAGTTCGGCGGCGGCGACGAGGGTCAGGCCGACGACGCCGGCCTTGGCGGCGGAGTAGTTGCCCTGGCCGACACTGCCCAGCAGCCCGGCTCCCGAAGCGGTGTTGACCACGCGGGCCTCGGGCGTGCGTCCCGCCTTCGCCTCGGCACGCCAGTGTGCGGCGGCGTGCCTGAGCGGCAGGAAGTGGCCCTTGAGGTGGACGCGCACGACCGCGTCCCAGTCGTCCTCGTCGAGGTTCACGAGCATGCGGTCGCGCAGGAACCCGGCGTTGTTGACCAGCGTGTCCAGGCGGCCGTAGGCCGCCAGGGCGGTGGCGACGAGCGAGGCCGCGCCCTGGGAGGTGGCGATGTCACCGCCGTGCGCGACCGCCTCGCCGCCGAGGGCGCGGATCTCGTCGACGACCCGCCCCGCCGGTCCGGAGGTCCCGCCGGTGCCGTCGAGGCCGACGCCGAGGTCGTTGACGACGACCCTGGCTCCCTCGGCGGCGAGGGCGAGGGCGTGGGCGCGGCCCAGGCCGCGGCCCGCGCCGGTGACGACGGCGACGCGTCCGGTGCACAGTCCGGTCATGGTGCCAGTCCTTTCGTCGGGTGGCGTGGGGCGTGCTGCCGGTTGACGCCGGCGGCGTCGAGGAAGGCGGGGCGCTCTCCTCCGCCGTGCACGTGCAGGCTCGCCCCGCTGATGTAGGCGGCCCGGTCGGAGGCGAGGAAGACGCACGCGTCGCCGACGTCGGCGGGCGTGGCGAGCCGGCCGAGCGGGACGGTGCGGGCGACGGCGTCGATGCCGTCCTCGTCCCCGTAGTGCAGATGGGACAGTTCGGTGCGGACCATGCCGGGTACGACCGTGTTGACCCGCACCCGCGGCGCCCACTCCACGGCCATCGAGCGGGCGAGGCTGTCCAGGCCGGCCTTGGCCGCGCCGTACGCCGCGGTGCCCGGTGAGGGACGGGTGCCGCTCACACTCCCGATCATCACGATCGACCCGCCCGCCCGTTGACCGAGCATCACCTCGTGCGCGGCGAGCGATGCGGTGAGGGGAGCGAGGAGGTTCAGCTCCACGACCCGGGCGTGCCGTGCCGCTCCGCCTTCGCCGAGCAACCGGAAGGGGGCGCCGCCGGCGTTGTTGACGAGAGTGTCGAGGCGGCCGTACTCGTCCCGGACCCGCGGGAAGAAGGCGCCGACCGCGTCGGGTTCGCGCAGGTCGAGGGGGAGGAAGCGGGCGGTGCGGCCGGCCGCCTCGACGGGTGCCTCCGGGGGCCGGCGCGCGCAGATGACCACGTCCGCAGCGGCCTCCAGGAAGGCCCGCGCGATGCCGGCGCCGACACCCTGGGTGCCGCCGGTGACGACCGTCACGCGTCCGGTGAGATCGATGATCGCCGCCAATGGACACCTCCCGTACGGCCCGCTCCGCTGCTACCTTCTCGCCTAACAAACGTTTGGTGGAAAGGTAGCTGATCCGCTCATGGGTGTCTCCACCTCCGTCCCCGAACCGGGTGTCGTCGTCGTCACCGTGGACTTCCCACCGGTCAACGCCCTTCCCGTGCACGGCTGGCACGAGCTGGCCGCCTCGGTGCGCGCCGCCGGAGCCGATCCGAAGGTGCGCTGCGTGGTGCTCGCCGCCGAAGGCCGCGGCTTCAGCGCCGGCGTCGACATCAAGGAGCTGCAGGGCACGGCCGGGCAGGCGGCGCTCATCGGCGCCAACCGCGGCTGCTACGAGGCGTTCGCCGCCGTGTACGACTGCGAGGTCCCGGTCGTGGCCGCCGTGCAGGGCTTCTGTCTGGGCGGCGGCATCGGCCTGGTGGGGAACGCCGACGCGATCGTCGCCGCCGACGACGCGTCCTTCGGCCTGCCCGAGTTGGACCGTGGCGCTCTGGGCGCGGCCACCCACCTGGCCCGGCTGGTGCCGCAGCACCTGATGCGGGTCCTGTACTACACCTCGCGCACCGTCACCGCCGAGGAGCTGCACCGGTACGGCTCGGTGTGGCGGGTGGTCCCGCGCGAGCGACTGCGGGGCACAGCGGTGGAGCTGGCGCAGGAGATCGCCGCCAAGGACGGGTCCCTGATCCGGCTGGCCAAGGCGGCGATCAACGGCATCGACCCGGTCGACGTCCGCCGCAGCTACCGCTTCGAGCAGGGCTTCACCTTCGAGGCCGGTCTCAGCGGCGTCGCCGACCGCGTCCGCGACACCTTCGGCCGGGACCGGGACACCGTCGCAGCGGAGCAGGAGGAGCCGTCGTGAGCAGGGACAAGACGATGACCGCCGAGGAGGCCGTGGACCGGCTGGACAGCGGCATGACGATCGGCATCGGCGGCTGGGGGTCGCGGCGCAAGCCGATGGCGCTGGTGCGGGCGCTGCTGCGCTCGGACGTCACCGACCTGACCGTCGTCTCCTACGGCGGCCCGGACGTCGGGCTGCTCGCCGCCGCGGGGAAGATCCGCACGCTCGTCGCGGCCTTCGCCACTCTGGACTCCATCCCCCTGGAGCCGCACTTCACGGCGGCCCGGCAGCGCGGCGCGCTGCACCTGGTGGAGCTGGACGAGGCCATGGTCATGTGGGGTCTGACCGCGGCCGCGCACCGGCTGCCCTTCATGCCGATCCGGGCCGGCCTCGCCTCGGACGTGATGAGGGTCAACCCCCGGCTGCGGACGGTGCGTTCGCCGTACGAGGACGGCGAGGAACTCGTCGCCGTCCCCGCGCTGCGCCTGGACGCCGCACTGGTGCACCTCAACCGCGCTGACGTGCACGGCAATGCGCAGTACCTCGGCCCCGACCCCTACTTCGACGACCTCTTCTGCGAGGCCGCCGACGCCGCCTACGTCTCCTGCGAGCGGATCGTGGACAGCCCGGACCTGCTCAAGGACGCCGGGCCACCGACCCTGCTCGTCAAGCGCGCGTTCGTGAACGGTGTCGTGGAGACCCCGAACGGCGCCCATTTCACCTCCTGCGTCCCCGACCACGACCGGGACGAGGTCTTCCAGCGCGCCTACGCACGGGCCGCCCGCGACCCGGAGGCCTGGCGGGCCTTCGCCGAGCGGTTCCTGTCCGGCGACGAGGACGCGTACCAGGCCGCGGTGTCGGCGTTCCACGAGGAGGAGGGGACGGCATGAGGGACAGCCGTACGACGACGCCGACACGGGCCGAGTACTGCGCGGTGGCCTGCGCCGAGGCCTGGCGGGATGCCGGGGAGGTGCTGGCCGCCCCGATGGGCACCGTCCCGGTGATCGGTGCCCGGCTGGCGAAACTCACCTTCTCCCCCGACCTGCTGCTCACCGACGGCGAGGCACTGCTGATCGGCGACGTTCCGGCGCTCGGCGCCAGGGCGGGGGTGGTCGAGGGCTGGCTTCCCTACCGGCAGCACCTGGCCCTGGTGGCCACCGGGCGGCGGCACGTGATGATGGGCGCGAGCCAGCTCGACCGGTACGGCAACCAGAACATCTCCTGCATCGGCGACTGGAGCCGCCCCTCCCGGCAGCTGCTGGGCGTGCGCGGCGCGCCGGTCAACACCCTGAACAACCCGACCAGTTACTGGGTCCCGCGGCACTCCAGGAGGGTGTTCGTGGAGCGGGTGGACATGGTCTGCGGCGTCGGCCACGACCGCGCCGCCGCGGCCGGCTACTCCGCGGCCCGCTACCACCGCATCGCCGACGTCGTGAGCGACCTGGGCGTCTTCGACTTCCGGACGCCCGAGCGGACGATGCGGCTGCGCTCGCTGCACCCCGGCGTCACGGTCGAGCAGGTCACCGGCGCCACCGGATTCCCGCTCGCCGTCCCGGACGAGGTGCCGTACACCCGGGAACCCACCGCCGCCGAGCTGCGGCTGATCCGCGAGGTCATCGACCCGAAGGGGTTGCGCGAGGGCGAGGTGCCGGGGTGACCGGCGCCGCGATCGCCACGGCGCTGACGCAGCTCGTCGGGGTACGGCACCCCATCGTGCAGACGGGCATGGGCTGGGTCGCCGGTCCCCGTCTGGTGTCGGCCACCGCCGAGGCGGGCGCCCTCGGGATCCTCGCCTCGGCCACCATGACCACCGACCGGCTCCGTTCAGCGGTCCGCGAGGTCAAGTCCCGTACCGACGCGCCCTTCGGGGTCAATCTGCGGGCCGACGCCTCGGACGCGGCCGAGCGGGTGCGGATCGTCATCGAGGAGGGAGTGAGGGTCGCCTCGTTCGCGCTCGCTCCCTCCCGGGAACTGATCGCCCGGCTCAAGGACGCCGGCGTGGTCGTCGTCCCGTCCGTCGGGGCCCGGCGGCACGCCGAGAAGGTCGCCGCGTGGGGCGCCGACGCGGTGGTGGTGCAGGGCGGGGAGGGCGGCGGGCACACCGGGAAGGTCGCGACGTCCGTCCTGCTCCCCCAGGTGGTCGACGCCGTCGCCATCCCGGTCGTCGCGGCCGGCGGCTTCCACGACGGCCGGGGGCTGGTCGCCGCGCTCGCCTACGGTGCCGCCGGGATCGCCATGGGCACCCGTTTCCTGCTCACCTCCGACAGCACCGTGCCCGACGCGGTCAAGGCCCGCTATCTCGCGGCCACGGTCGACGACGTCACCGTCACCACCGAGGTCGACGGCCTCCCCCACCGGATGCTGCGTTCCGAGCTGGTCGACTCCCTCGAACGTTCGGGCCGGGCGAAGGCGCTGCTGCACGCCGTACGGCACGCGGCGGCCTTCCGCGGACTGTCGGGCATGAGCTGGGCCCAGATGGTGCGCGACGGCCTCGCGATGCGACACGGCCGGGAGTTGACGTGGAGTCAGGTCCTGCTGGCCGCCAACACCCCGATGCTGCTGCGGGCGTCGATGGTCGAGGGCCGGACCGACCTCGGCGTGATGGCCTCCGGCCAGGTCGCCGGTCTGATCGACGATCTGCCGTCCTGCGCGGAGCTCATCGAGAGGATCATGGCGGAGGCCCGGGACACCCTCCGCGGTCTGCCCCCGGCGGGGTAGCTCCGCCGCGGCCCGGGCCGGGATCCGTCAGAGCCGCTCGACGATGGTGACGTTGGCCTGGCCGCCCCCCTCGCACATCGTCTGCAGACCGTAGCGTCCGCCGGTGCGCTCCAGTTCGTGCACCAGCGTGGTCATGAGCTTGGTGCCGGTGGCACCGAGGGGATGGCCGAGGGCGATGGCGCCGCCGTTGACGTTGACCTTCTCCGGGTCGGCGCCGGTCTCCTTGAGCCACGCCAGCACCACGGACGCGAAGGCCTCGTTGATCTCCACGAGGTCGATGTCGTCGAGGGTCATCCCGGCCTTCTTCAGGGCGTACGCCGTGGCCGGGATCGGCGCGGACAGCATCCGGACGGGGTCCTCGCCGCGCACCGAGAGGTGGTGGACGCGGGCACGGGGCGTCAGTCCGTGCTCGCGTACGGCTCGTTCGCCGGCGAGCAGCACGGCGGAGGCGCCGTCGGAGACCTGGGAGGAGACGGCGGCGGTGAGCCGTCCGCCTTCGAGCACCGGCTTCAGGCCCGCCATCCGCTCCGGCGTGGTGTCGCGGCGGGGCCCCTCGTCGGTGCTCACGTCGCCGTAGGGGACGAGTTCGCGGTCGAAGCGGCCCTCGTCGATGGCGTGGACGGCACGCCTGTGGGAGCGCAGGGCGAACTCCTCCATGTCCCGGCGGGAGATGTTCCACTTCTCGGCGATCATCTCGGCGCCGGCGAACTGGTCGACCGGCCGGTCGCCGTAGCGAGCCCGCCAGCCCGCGGAGCCGGCGTAGGGGCCCTCGGTGAGGCCGAGGGGTTCGGCGGCCCGGCGGGTGGCGAAGGCGATGGGGACCATCGACATGTTCTGCACCCCGCCCGCGACCACCAGGTCCTGGGTGCCCGAGAGCACGCCCTGCGCGGCGAAGTGCAGGGCCTGCTGGGAGGAGCCGCACTGGCGGTCCACCGTCACACCCGGCACCTCCTCGGGCAGCCCTGCGGCCAGCCAGCAGGTGCGGGCGATGTCCCCGGCCTGCGGACCGACCGTGTCCACACAGCCGAAGACGACGTCCTCGACGGCGGCCGGGTCGACGCCCGACCGCTCCATCAGCGCCGTCAGCACATGGGCGCCGAGATCGGCGGGGTGGACGGCGGCGAGCCCGCCGCCGCGCTTGCCGACCGGGGTGCGTACGGCTTCGACGATGTATGCCTCGGCCATGGCCAACTCCTAGGGGGATCGGTGTGTCTGCGGTGTGACGCGCGCGGGCGATGCCCTCCAGCACCGCCGACGTGTACCTGCGGCGGTGGTCGCCGGCAGGTTCTCGCGCCGCTGGGGCGAGGGGCCCTGGGCCGTGGGCTTCCTCCCGCCGCTCGCCTTCGCCACCTGCCCCTCCCCGTGTCAGGGGTGCTGGCTGCTGACGGACAGGACCTCGCCGGTCAGATACGAGGAGTAGCCGCTGGCCAGGAAGACGATGACGTTGGCCACCTCCCACGGCTCGGCGCAGCGGCCGAACGCCTCACGGGCGGTCAGTTCCTCCAGCAGTTCCGGCGTGGTGACCTTCGCCAGGTGCGGGTGCAGGGCGAGGCTGGGCGAGACGGCGTTCACCCGCACCCCGTACTCCGCGGCCTCGACTGCGGCGCAGCGGGTGAGGGCCATGACCCCGGCCTTGGCGGCGGCGTAGTGCGCCTGGCCCTTCTGCGCCCGCCAGCCGACGACGGAGGCGTTGTTGACGACGACTCCCCCGCCGCCCGCCGCCTTCATCCGGCGCAGCGCGGCTCGGGTACAGCGGAAGGTGCCGTTGAGGGTGACGTCGAGGACGCTGTCCCACTGCGCGTCGGTCATCTCGACGAGGTCGGCGGTGCCGCCGAGCCCGGCGTTGTTGACGACGACGTCCAGACGCCCGTGCCGATCCTGCGCGAAATCGAAGAGCGCGCCGACCTGTTCCTCGTCGGTCACGTCACAGGGCAGTGCCGCGACACTGTCCGCGCCGAACTCCACGGCCAGGGCGGCGGCCGACTGCTCCAGCCTGCGGGCGTGGGCGTCGGAGAGCACGACGCGGGCGCCTTCCTCCAGCAGCCGTCGTGCGGTCGCCCCGCCGATGCCGGCGCCCGCGGCGGCGGTGACCACGGCGGCACGGCCCTCGAGGAGGGCGTGGCCGGGGAGGTAGGGCGGCGGGGGCGTGGTCACGGGCGGGCCTCCTTCGGCAGGCCGGGAACGCGCTCGGCGATGCTGTCGGGCTGGATCGCGTGGCGCCGGCACGGAACTGCCCGACGCCGCTCACGGACGGTGCGTACCGCCCTCGACGTCTCACCGCCCGTACGTTAACCTACCAAACACTTGTTAGGGAAGGAGTCCGGGGTGTACGGCGAACACGCGACGAAGCCGTCCGGCACCAGGAAGGCGGGCGCCTGATGGACCTCGACTTCTCCGCCGCGGACGAGGCCTTCCGCGGCGAGGCCCGCGCCTGGCTCACCGGCCATGTGCCCGGCACCCCCCTGCCCTCGCTGGAGACGGCCGCGGGGTTCGCGGCCCACCGGGACTGGGAGCGCACGCTGTCCGCCGACCGCTGGTCGGTCGTCTCGTGGCCGGAGGAGTACGGCGGGCGGGGCGCCTCGATCCTGCAGTGGCTGGTCTTTGAGGAGGAGTACTACGCGGCCGGTGCTCCTGGCCGGGTCAGCCAGAACGGGATCAGCCTCCTCGCCCCCACCCTCCTCGAGCACGGGACGCCGGATCAGTGCGCCCGCGTCCTGCCGTCCATGGCGAGCGGTGACGTGATCTGGGCGCAGGCCTGGTCCGAGCCGGAGTCGGGCTCCGACCTCGCCTCGCTGCGCTCCACGGCCGTACGCACCGCGGGCGGCTGGCTTCTCAGCGGCCAGAAGACCTGGTCGTCACGGGCGGCGTTCGCCGACCGCGCCTTCGGGCTGTTCCGCAGCGACCCGGACGCCGGCCGGCCGCACCAGGGCCTGACGTACGCGATGTTCCCGCTGGACGCGGAGGGCGTGACGGTGCGGCCCATCGGGCGGCTCGACGGCAGACCCGCCTTCGCCGAACTCTTCCTCGACGAGGTGTTCGTGCCCGACGAGGACGTCATCGGCGAGCCCGGACAGGGCTGGCGGGCCGCGATGAGCACGGCGGGCAACGAGCGCGGGCTCACCCTGCGCAGCCCCGGCCGGTTCACGGCCGCCGCCGGCCGTCTCACCGCGCTGTGGCGCTCCGTCGCCGACCCGTCCGACAGCGCACTGCGCGACCGGGTCGCCGACGCGGTGATCGGCGCCCGCGCCTACCAGCTGTCCGCCTACGCGGCCGCCTCACGGCTGTCGGCCGGCGGCAAGATCGGCGCGGAGTCGAGCCTCAACAAGGTCTTCTGGTCCGAACTGGACATCGCCCTGCACGAGACCGCCCTGGACCTGCTCGGCCCGTACGGCGACCTCGCCGACGACGCCGGCGAGGCGCCCGCGCACGGCGGCTGGGCCGAGGGCTACGTCTTCTCCCTGGCCGGTCCCCTCTACGCCGGAACCAACGAGATCCAGCGCGACATCATCGCCGAGCGGCTGCTCGGCCTGCCGAAGGGACGCCGGTGATGCGGTTCCTCCTCGACGACGGGCAGCGCGACTTCGCCCGCTCGCTGGACGCCATGCTGACGGCGGCGGCCACCGCGGCGGTGGTCCGGTCGTGGGCGGCCGGGGACACCGGGCCGGGCCGCGCCCTGTGGGCCCGGCTGGCCGAGGCCGGGGTGTTCACGCTCGCGGTACCCGAGCAGTACGACGGACTGGGCCCTCTGCCGGTCGACCTGACCGTGGCCTTCGTGGAGTTGGGCAGGCACGCGGTGCCGGGCCCGCTGGTGGAGACGGTCGCGGCAGCGGCTCTCCTGGACCGCCTGGGCGACGCGACGACGGCCGCCGCCTGGCTGCCGGGCATCGCCGCCGGCAAGGTCGTGGGCTCGCTGTGCCTGCTCTCCCGCGACTGCCCCTACGCCCTGGACGCGGACGCCGCCGACGCGGTGTTCGTCGTCGAGGGCGACACCCTGCGCCTGGCCGGGGCGCACGGTCCCGTACAGCACTCGCTCGACCCGGCCCGGCGGCCGAGCCGTCCGCTCGGCGGCGCCGTTCTGGCCCAGGGTCCTGCCGTCACCGTCGCGGCCGCGCACGCCGCCGAGGTCGCCGCGCTGGCCACCGCGGCGCAGGCCCTCGGGCTGGGGCGCGCCCTGCTGGAGCGCACCGTCGGATACGCCCGGCAGCGCCGCCAGTTCGGGGTCCCCATCGGCTCGTTCCAGGCGGTCAAACACCGGCTGGCCGACACCCTCGTCGCCCTCGAGTTCGCCCAGCCGTTGGTGCACGCCGCCGCGGTGGCGCTGGGGCGCGGCGACTCCACGAGCGGACGTGATATCGCCGCGGCGAAGGTCACCGCCGGCGAGGCCGCGTACGCCGCGGCGCGCACCGCCCTGCAGCTGCACGGCGCCCTCGGCTACACCGAGGAGCTGGACCTGTCCCTGTGGATCCGCAAGGCCCGTGCCCTGCGGTCCTCCTGGGGCACTCCGTCGGCCTGCCGCGCCCGGGTCCTCGCTCCCTGAGCGCCCCGCATGTGTCCTGACCGCGCGCCACGCCGTTCGGCGGCCCGCCGGCGGACGAACCGGTGCGGCGCCTCAGTACTTCTTCGCGCCGGCCGTGATCGCCTGCCGGATGCGGTGGTAGGTGCCGCACCTGCACACGTTGCGGATCTCGTCGAGGTCGGCCTCGGTGATGTCGCGGCCCTCCTCGCGGGCCTGACGGACCTTGGCGACGGCGGTCATGATCTGCCCCGGCTGGCAGTAGCCGCACTGCGCCACGTCGTTCTCCAGCCAGGCCTCCTGCATCGGATGCAGGTCTCGGCCGACGGTTGCGGGCAGGCCCTCGATGGTGGTGACCTCGTCGTCCGGGCCGACCGCGCCCACCGGCACCGAACAGGGATTGAACGCCTTGCCGTTGATGTGGCTGGTACAGGCCTTGCAGACGCCCAGTCCGCAGCCGTACTTCGGGCCGGTGACGCCGAGAACGTCCCTGAGCACCCACAGCAGCCGGACGTCGTCCTCGATGTCCACGGTCACCCGCTCGCCGTTGAGGATGAAGGTGTGTTCGGGCACGGGAGCTCCTAGAAGGTGTGGTCGAGGCCGTCGGTGGGGGACGCGGGGACGGGCGGGGTGGTGGGCAGCGGCTCGAAGCCGAGCGGTCCGGAGTGGTTGACCGGGAAGGTCGTCGGCATGGCGCCGGTGGCACGGCCGTAGGCGCAGGCCACGGCGGCCGCCGCACCCGCCACGGCCAGCTCGCCCGCACCACCGGGCTGCCCTGTGGTCGGCGGCATGACGACGATCTCCAGCTCGGGCGGGGTGTTCCACTGCCGGGTGTAGAAGTAGTTGTCCCAACTTCCTTCCAGGAAATGGCCGTTGTCGAGGTGGAGGCCGGAACTGAGGATGATCGCGATTCCGTCCATGATTCCGCCCGTCATCTGGGCCTCGAGGCCCAGCGGGTTGACCGCCAGGCCCACGTCGACGGCGCACACCACCTTGGTGACGCGGGGGCCGGTCCAGGCGTCGGGAACCTTGCGCCCCGTGGTCTCGGGCCGGCAGTCGATCTCGGCGAGGACGGCGACGTAGGCGTGGTACTCCGGATGCAGTGCGATGCCCTGTGCCGTGCCGGCCGGCATGCTCCGGCCCCACTCCCCGACGTCGGCCACCTTGTCGAGGACGGCCCGCGCCCGCTCGTCCTTGAGGAACTCGCGGCGGAAGCGGTACGGGTCCTTGCCCATCCGCCCCGCCAGCTGGTCCACGACCAGCTCCTGGGCGGTGCGCACGTTGGGCGAGTAGATGTTCCGCATCGAGCCGGTGTGGAAGCCCTTGTCGGTCTCGCCGAGCAACTGGGTGACGACGCCGAAGTGGTACGGCGTCTGCTGGCTGAGCGCGAAGATGGTTTCGGAGAACGTCAGGTCGCCGACGGGCAGCCGTGCGGCCTCCGCGGTGATGATCTCGCCGACACCGTGGCCGAAGTCGGTGGCGACGGAGGTGTGCCGCTGGTCGTAGGTGAGGACCTGGCCGAGCGCGTAGGTGGCGCGCACCCGCGAGGTGGCCATCGGGTGGACACGGCCCTGGCGGAAGTCGTCCGTGCGGTGCCACATCAGCCTGACCGGCTTGCCCATCGCCTTCGAGATCTCGGCGGCCTCGGCGGCGGCGTCGTGGAAGAGCTTCCGCCCGAAGGAGCCGCCGCCCTCGGTGACGTGTACGGTCACCGCGGAGACGGGCAGCCCCAGCTGCAGCGCGATCTGCTCCTGGGCGACGATCGGGGACTTCAGGCTCGCCCAGATCTCCGCCGACTCCGGTCGTACGTCGGCTACGGCGCAGTTGGTCTCCAGCGCGCTGTTGCTCGCGAAGTGGAAGGTGAACCGGGCGTCCACCGACTTCGTGAGCAGGTCCAGCGCCGGAAGCGGGAGTTCGGCGCGGCGCAGTTCGTCGCGGACCGTGGTGTCGGAGGCGTCGTCCGCACTGCCCGGCCCCCAGGAGACCTTCAGCGCGCGGACGGCGTCGATGCACTGCCCGAACGTACGCCCGCGGACGGCGACTCCGGTGGAGACGGGGGCGACGTCGGTGACGCCGGGCATGGCCCGCACCTCCGCGAGGTTCTCCACCGAGCGGACGGTTGCGTTGATCGTCGGCGGACGGCAGACCATGACCGGCAGGGCGTCGGGGACATGCACGTCCATGGCGTACCTCTTGCGCCCGGTCACCGCCTCCAGGGCGTCGATGCGCCGTCGGCCGGTGCCGATGACCTGGTACTCCGCGGCTTCCTTGAGAGTGACGGGCACCTGAGCGCTCGTCGCCGACGCGGCTTTCCCGGCCAGCTCGCCATAGGTGAGACTGCGGCCGGTGGCCGACGAGGTGATGATCCCGGCCTTCGCGGTCAGGGTGTCCAGGGCCTCCCCGAGTTCCAGGGCGGCGGCCTGCAGCAGCCGGTGGCGGGCCGTGGCGGCGGCGACGCGGATGGGCGTGAAGGTCGAGATCGTGGTGTTGGAACCACCGGTGAGCTGGTTGAACAGCAGCTCCGGCCGTGCGTCGGCGAGCGTGACCCGGATCCGGTCCAGCGGCAGGTCGAGCTCCTCGGCGATGAGCATGGCGCTGGACGTCGTGATGCCCTGCCCGACCTCCGCCCGCGGCAGCGCGAAGGAGGCCGTGCCGTCGGTGTCGATCCGGATCGTGATCAGGTTCGCCGTCGGCAGTGCCGCATCGGTGAGCATGTCGTTGAGGTCGTAGATCTCCGCGGGACCCGGCACGGACGGGACGACCGCCGCCGCCTCGTTCGGCGCGAGCACCGCCTCGCCGAGTTCCGCGGCCACGGTCAGCGTCGCGGCGGCCAGCACATATCCGAGGAATCTGCGGCGCTCGATCCCGCCCCCCGCGGGTCCTCGCGCCCGCTGTGAGGAGCCCATGCCGATGTCCGTCAACGTTCCTCCCGCCACACGCGTTCCTGGTGTTCACAGCTTGTAGCCCCCCGTGGACCCCCGCGCCAACCCCCTGTGGACGACCTTCACGTCCTCGCCCCATACCGCTCCGCCGCATCACGGCCGCTGCCGGCGCGTCCCTCGGTGGCCGGGCCGGGCCGGCGGCTGGTCGTCCTCGGCTCCCCGTGGTCACCGGGCTCGCTCTTCGGCGGCGGCGCGCAGCCCGGAGCGTGACAATCGAAAGCGAGGGAGGGGCCACGAGAAGGGATCACGGCGGTCATGGTCGGTGACATCAGCGACGAACTGCGAGCACGGCGCCAGGGCGAGAACGGCCACCGCTCGATGCCGCACACCGCCGACACACGCCTGCAGGCGTGGGGCACCACCCGGGAGGACTGCCTGGCCGAGGCCGTACGCGCGATGGTGGAGGCCTTCGCCGACGTGTCGCAGGCTCATCCCACGGCCCTGGAACGGGTCCGCCTGACCCCCGGCGACGACGAGGAGCTGCTGGTCGCGCTGCTGGACGAGGTGGTCTTCCGGCTGGAGGTGGCGGGCCGGGTGCCGGTCGACGCGGAAGTGGAGTCCGCCCGCGACGGCGGACTGGAGGTACGGCTGTCGCTCGCCGACCTCGCGGACGTGCCCGTCATCGGGGCCGTACCCAAAGGTGTGTCCTGGCAGGAGCTGCGCATCGCCCCGGACGCCTATGGGTGGTCGTGCGCGGTCATCGTCGACGTGTGACGGTCACGGGCGCCCCGGCCGCACGGACCCTGGCCGGCCTCCGTCCGGCCACCCGGGATCACCCCTTCACCACCCCGAGCGGCACCAGCCGGGCGACCCTGCGGCACAGCCCCGCTCCCTCGCTCGCGGCGACGACGGCGTCGACGTCCTTGTACGCCTCCGGCGTCTCCTCCGTCAGGCCCCGCCAGGACTTCGGGCGCGCCGCGATGCCGGCGTGACGCAGCCGTTCCCGCAGCTCACCGCTGGTGACCGAGCGGGCGGCCTGGTGCCGGCTCATGGTGCGGCCCGCTCCGTGGCAGGTGGAGTGGAAGGCGTCGCCGCCGGACACTCCGGCCAGCACGTACGACGCCGTCCCGAGGGTGCCGGGGATCAGCACCGGCTGCCCGAACTCCCGGATGTCGGCGGGCAGTTCGGGATGGCCGGGCGGGAAGGCCCGGGTGGCGCCCTTGCGGTGCACGCACAGTTGCCGCCGCTCGCCCGCCACCGGATGCGTCTCGATCTTGGCGAGGTTGTGGGAGACGTCGTACACCAGCGAAAGCCCGACGCCCGCGGCACGCCGGAACACACCACGCGCCGCGTCGGACAGCAGCTGCCGGTTCGCCCGGCCGTAGTTGGCCGCCGCCGCCATAGCCCCCAGATAGGCCTGCCCCTCGGGTGATTCGACCGGCGTGCAGGCCAGCTGCCGGTCGGGCACGCGGATGCCGTACCGGGCCATGGCGCGGTCCATGAGCCGCACGTGGTCGCTGCATATCTGGTGCCCGAGCCCGCGCGAGCCACAGTGGATCATCACGCACACCTGCCCCGCCCCGATCCCGAAGGCGGACGCGGCCGGGCCGTCGTACACCTCGGCGACCCGCTGGACCTCCAGGAAGTGGTTGGCGGAGCCCAGGCTGCCCACCTGGCCGAGGCCCCGTTCCCGGGCCCGCTGCCCGACCTGCGCGACGTCCGCGTCGGCGACCGCCCCGCCGTCCTCGCAGCGCAGCAGGTCGCGCTCCTCCCCGTGTCCGCGCTCCACGGCGTAGCGGGAGCCCTCGGCCAGCAGCCGCTCCAGTTCGCCGGCGCCCGGCCGCCATACGCCACCCGGCCCGGCCCCGCGCGGAATCGTCCGGTCCAGGCCGTCCATCACCGCGGTCAGCGCGGGCCGGAGCGTGTCGCCGTCGCAGTCGGCGGCCAGCAGCCGCACCCCGCAGGAGATGTCGAAGCCGACACCGCCCGGCGAGACGACCCCGCCGGCGTCCACGTCGGTGGCGGCGACACCGCCGATGGGAAAGCCGTAGCCCCAGTGGATGTCCGGCATGGCGTAGGAGGCGGCGACGATGCCGGGGAGCGTGGCCACGTGCGCGACCTGCTCCAGGGACTGCTCGGCATCCGCGAGCAGCGCGCGGGACGCGAACACCACGCCGGGAACCCGCATGCCGGCGTGCGGCTCGATGCGGTAGCGGAAGGAACGTTCCTCGACCAACTCCATCGCGACCTCCGCACGACGTCGGCGCGCCCGGCGTCACTGACCGTGCAGCGCGGCGAGCACGTCGTCGTCCGTCAGCTGCTCGAAGTCGTCGTACCACTCCCCCACGGCCAGGAAGTCGGCCGGCCGGTGCAGACAGAGGACCTCGTCGGCCTCACCCCGCAGCAGGTCGGCCGCCCGCGGGGAGCACACGGGCACCGCCAGCACGACCCGTTCCGGCGACTGCCGGCGCAGCCACCGCAGCGCGGCCCGCGCGGTCGCCCCGGTGGCCACCCCGTCGTCCACCACGATCACGGTACGGTCCCGCAGCTCGGGCGCGGGACGGCCCTCCCGGTAGCGCTGCTCCCGGCGGTGCAGCTCCGCCCTCTCCCGCTCCACGACGTCGTCCAGGGCCGTCTCGTTCAGGCCGAGCTGGTCCAGAGTGCGCTCGTCGAACAGCGGAGGGTCGTCGCCCGCGAGCGCCCCGACGCCCAGTTCCTCCTGCAGCGGTGCGCCGATCTTGCGGGCGACCACCACGTCGAGCGGCGCGTCGAGCGCTCGCGCCACCTCGCGCGCCACCATGGCCCCGCCGCGCGGCAGCGCCAGCACGACCGGGTGCGTCAGCGCCCCTGCTTCCTGCCGGAGGCGCAGCCGCTCGGCCAGCTCCCGGCCGGCATGGACGCGATCATGAAACCGCATGTCCTGTCGACTCCTTCCGCTCACCGCCGCACGATGCGTCCGCGGCACCTGCGAAGGGCTGTTCACCCTGCAGCACGCCCCGGTCACGCACCACCCGGCCCGTGCCGAGCGACGCGCCGCACCCGGTTCCACCTCCTGTCGGCCGGACGACCGCAGTGGGCACGGCGGCACTTGCCTCCGGCGCTCCCGCCGGGTACCCGGGCCACGCTCGTACGACACGGGAGGGACCGCCGTCACAGCGGTCACGAAAGGCGGCCGGGAGGGGTGGGGGGACGAGGCGGGTGCGCCGTGCGGCGGCAGCCCGGAGGAGGGGTGAGGATGGAGGGGAGGGCCTGGGAGATGGCACGGATACTCACCGAGGGTGACGACGTGGTCGTGCGTCTGTCGTGGCCGGAAAGAGCAGCGGCCCGCCGCGGTGACGTGCGGGTGCCGCTGTCCGCCGTGTGCCGGGTGACGGTCGAGGACGACTGGTGGCGCGCCCTGCGCGGAGTCCGCGGGCGCGGCGCCTGGACCCCCGGCGGCGCCTGCACCGGCACGCGCGGTCACGCGGGTGGGACGGACTTCGTGGCCCTGCGCCCCGGCAGACCCGTCGTGGCCGTCGAACTGCGCCCCTGCGCCGCCTTCCGTCTCCTCGCCGTGTCCGTGCCGGATGACGACGAGGCGAGGGCCACGGCTCGACGGCTGCGCCGGGCCGCTCCGCGGCTCGACACCTCCACCCGCTACCGGCAGCCGATTCCCGTTCCCGGGGAGTTCCCGGCGTGGGGCCCGGCGTTGGGGCCGTCCGCATAGCCGGTCTCGAATCAGGCGGCCCCGTGCGGTCCCAGCACAGGGAACAGCTCCGCGATCCGGCCGCAGCGGCGCAAACCCGCACCGGACGCCGACAGACGTCCGGCCCGTCGCTACGGGGGAAAGCGACGGGCCGGACGACCCCACGATGTCACACACCCCTCGCCATAAGCCACTGCGGGCTCACCGCTCCCCTCCGGGCGGCTCGGACGGTCCGCGCGTAAGGGGCCCGGCCCCCTGCCCCTGGGAACCGATCATCTAGGCTGGCGCGGTGACTGATGGGCAGGAGCGGGTGCAGCCGTCGGGAGTGTGGGCCACGGCGGTGGGGGTGGCCAGGGTGCGGGCGCTGGAGACCCAGCGGGAGAACGCGCTGTTCCGCGACCCGCTGGCACAGGCCTTCGCCGCCGCCGGCGGTCTGTGGCCCTCCTCGCCGCCGCTGCCGGATGACGAGGCCGCGCGACGCCGCCGGCTGGCCGTGTCGTTCTCCATCGTCATCAGGACGAAGTTCCTCGACGACCTGTTGCAGCAGGCCTCCGCGTCCGGGGTCCGGCAGGTCGTGCTGCTCGGCGCCGGCATGGACAGCCGGGCCTTCCGGATGGACTGGCCCGAGGGCACCCGGCTGTTCGAGGTCGACACCGCCGCGCCACTGGACTTCAAGGCTTCGGTGCTGCGCCAGGAGCGGGCCGTCGCACGCTGCGAGCGGATCACCGTCGCGGTGGATCTGCGTGAGGACTGGCCGGCCGCGCTGGCCGCCGCAGGGCACGACCCGGCGGTGCCGACCGTGTGGATCGCCGAAGGACTGCTGATCTATCTGCCCGAGGACGCGGTGGAGCTGCTGCTGGCCCGGATCAGCGCGCAGTCGGCGGCAGGCAGCCGGATGGGGCTGACGTTGGGCTCGCGCGGCGTGATCGAGCGCTTCGGCGCGGACGCCGTGCCGGGATCGGCGGCGTCCATGTGGATTTCGGAGATGCCCGAGGACCCGGTGGGCTGGCTGGCCGGGCACGGCTGGGAGGCCGAAAGCCACACCCTTCGCGAGTGCGCTGCCGCCTACGGCCGCCCGATCAGCAGCCCGCAGCAGCACGAGGAGCGGCCCGGCGGACTGATCTCGGCGGTCCGCCGGTAGAGCGCCCCGGTCCCCTGGATGATCGATCGGGCCGCTCGCTTTGCACGAGGCGGGCCGGTTCGCCGTCGACGTCCAGCTTCCCGTTGTCCACTGCCGTCTGGGCCCGGTCGAGGGTCGCGCGGACGCGGCGAGGTTCTTGTGGATGACGACGCGTTCGTCGCCGCCGCCCCGGCGGTCGCGCAGGCCCGGGACGACCCGGCCGGACGCGGCCACGAACACGTGGCGGGCGGTCACCAGGCCGAGGGACTCCACGGAGCGGTCGATCGCTCGGATCGCCGGGGCGGCGGGGCTGTTGCGCCCGAAGTCCTCGCGGGCCTGCCGGCCGCGTTCGGCCGGGCGCGGTTGACCTGGTCGGTGCGGTTGCCGCGCGTACCGCAGCGGTCGAGACGCACCGGCGTTGTGCGCGGGTGCGTCCGCGGGCCCCCGTGACCGCCCACCGTCGCTGCTTGCGATCGACGAACGCGCGTGGCACATGCGGCTCATGGGGCCGCGGCCACTGCGAGGCACGGGACGGGCCGCAGGTGAGCGCGGCGACGTCAGCGGGCGATCTCGTTGAGCAGTGATGCCAGTTCCGTCGGCCGGGAGAACATCGGCCAGTGCCCGGTCGGCAGGTGGTGCAGATCCATTCCGGCCATCGGCTCGAAGACCGGGTTGCCGCTGCCTGCCAGCATGCGCGCCTGTTCGGGAGTGAACGTCGAGGCGATGACCGAGCAGTGCCTGCTCGGCAGCGGGGAAGGACGGTCCAGAGGGCGAGTGGCGGTCGCGAACGGCTGAGGTGTGGCCAACTCGGCCATGCGGGCGAGATGTTGCCCGGTGAGGCCTGCCAGGTTGTGCGGATCCGCTGCCGGATCGAACGGCGGTACGGGCAGCTGCCAGCCGTCGCCTGCCTCCGCGACCTGCTTGCGCCACTCCTCCTGTTTCCGGGGCGTGTTGAAGTCGATCACAGCCATGCCCGGGAGCAACGGTCCGGCGTCCACGTACACGATCCGTGCGATCCGTTCCGGGATCCGGTCCGCGGCGCCGGTGACCGGAAGATTCGCCCCGCTGTGCCCGACCAGGACCACATCCCGCAGACCCTCGCCTTCGACGAGACGGACGATGTCGTCCACATGCGTGTGGACGTCCACGTCGGGCGTGGCCTCGGCCGCCCGCTCGGCCAGGCCGGTCAGCGTGAGCGGGTGGACCTCGTGTCCCGCGGCCCTCAGCTCCTGTGCCACTTCTTCCCATGCCCATGCGCCGAGCCAGAACCCGGGAACCAGAACGATCTCTGCCATGGCCGCCGCCCCTCTCTTCGTGCCTGCCGTCCTGCGCGGAACGCCACGCTAGGCACGATGGCGGACACCTGCTGTCCTATATCCGCCCGATCACCCGAAACCCTTCGCACCTGATCGCCTCGCCGGGGTACGGTCTCGAGCGTGTCCCGCTGGGCGGAGCCCGAGAGCAACGCGCGCGGCCGCCGCGGCAGTTCCCACGCCGAGAGTAGGTTTCGCCGATGGCATGTCGTATCAGTGAGCTCGTGCTGGGTTGCCGCGACCCCGAGGTGCTGGCGCGGTTCTGGTGCGAGGTCCTGGACTTCGTGGTGCTGGACCGCGAAGACGACGGCACGCTCGAGATCGGGCCGCGCGAAGGGTTCGGCGGTCCGCAGCCGACGATCATCCTCAGCCGCGAGGACGAGCCGGAGCCGGGGAAGTCCCGGCTGCACATCGACGTCAACGCCACCGACCGCGATCAGGACGCCGAACTCGAACGCCTCCTGAAGCTCGGGGCGCGCCCCGCCGACGTCGGCCAGACCGGTGAGGAGCAGTGGCATGTGCTCGCCGACCCCGAGGGCAATGAGTTCTGCCTGCTCAAGGCCCGCCTCAACCCGCTCTGACGGGTCCGGCTTCGACAGCTGGGTCGCTGAGCGGTCGGCGGCGGCACTGGTCGAGCCGTTCACTCGTCGACGGCCGCGACGAGGAAGACGAGGGTCATCGGGTGCCCCAGGGAACCGAGGCCGGACGGGCTACAGGCCGATGTTGGTGAGCGGGATGTTCCAGTCGCTGCTCTCGACGTCGCCATGACCATCCCGAGCCGCGGCCGGTACGACGGACAGCACCAGCCCGGCCACGGCGGCAGCCAGGACAGCGAGGAGACGACGCTTCACGGTTCCTCCCGACGACGACAGCACTGACCACCCTGGACCGAGCCGGCAGCCCGACCCGATCGGACACGCCGCTCGGACCCGGGGTTCAGTCCCCGGGCGGCATCGTCCCGGTCGGAGGGGGAAGGTCTTGCCGCCCGGATCCGGGCCGTCAGCCGGGCCCCGGGGCCGTGCCCGCCAGGTTCTGCCTCCGGGGGAGCTTCAATCCGGTGTTCGCGAAGTCGTGTGCCCCCTACAGTGATCTCCCGATGACACTCTTACATGCCCACGACTATGGGGGCGACGGCCCTCCACTCGTTCTGCTGCACGGTTACGCGCGGTCCCTGACCGACTGGGACGCCTCGGCTTCCCTGCTCACCGCCGCGCACCGCGTCCTCGCCGTCGATCTTCCCGGGCACGGCCGTTCTCCCGGCGTCTCTCCCTGGACCATTCCCACCGTGGTGCGGGACATCGCGTGCACGCTCGACGCGCACGGCCTGCCGGAGGCCGTTGTGGTGGGCCACTCTCTCGGCGGACTGATCGCTGTCGAATACGCCCGGGCGAACCCCGAACGTGCCCGCGCCCGTGCCGCCGTGAACCTCGACGGCTTCTGGTGGAGACCCGACTTCCCCGGCGGTGAACAGGTGTGCGAGGGGCTGCTGGCGTCGGCCGGGGCCGTCGCGCCACCCGGGTACATCGAGCAGCAGGTCGACAACTGCGTCCGGCTCGGGATTCCGGCCGACCGTGCGCAGACCGCGATCCGTGCGGCCGTACGCCCGTTGCCCGACGGCACGTGGCAGACGCTGCCGTCGCGGGCCGAGGCACTGGATGTCCTCGACGAACTCCACAGGCTCGGCGCGCTCGGCGTCACCACATGGCTGGACGGTGTCGGCTGCCCGCTGCTGCTGGTACAGGCCGGCCGACGGCAGCCGCCCGCACCCGGCACGGAGTGGTTCGACGAATTCAGCGCCCGGTTCGCACAGGTTGTCTCCGGCGAGCTGGCCGCGCTCTCCGGCACCAGGCCGACGATCCACGTCAGCCGGATCGATGCCGGCCACCCCATGATCCTGGAGACTCCGGAAGCGGTGGCAACGCTGGTCGCCGAGTTCGTCCGAGAGCTGCCCGGCTGAGGAATCCGGCAGCGCGAGCGCACCATCCACGCAACGATCAGGACATCACCGTGTGCAGGTCGCTGTGCGGGGAACCCGGCCCGGGCACGCAGACGGGGCGAAGTCGGACGGGGCGCATCCGCCGGACGCGCCCCGTCGGGCAAAGACCGCTATTACTGCCTTCGACGAGGCGATCGATCTTCACTTCATCGGCAACGCGACGGTGCTGCTGCGGTTCGGCGAGCTGACCCTGCTGACGGACCCCAACTTCCTTCACCGCGGCGAGCGAGCACACCTGGGATACGGGCTGGGATTGGCTGGTCAGCCGTCGGCGCACCGAACCCGCCCTCGACGTCGCGGACCTGCCTCGCCTGGACGGTGTCGTCCTCTCGCACCTGCATGGTGATCACTGGGACCGCCGGGCCCGAGGCCACCTGGACCGCTCGGTACCGATCGTCACGACACCGCACGCCGCGCGTCGTCTGCGCACCTGGCAAGGCTTCCGCAGCACAGGAGGGCTCTGCACCTGGGAAAGCTGCACGCTCAGGCGTGGCGAGGCGCAGGTCCGCGTGACAGCACTGCCCGGACGCCATCCCCTGCAGCCCGTACTGCGTCGGCTGCTGCCTCCCGTCATGGGCAGCATGCTGGGTCCGGCACGAAGGACTTCGAGGCGTTGTACACCGGCTGGAAGGGGCCTGGCATGGTCGCCGCGATGGAGGACGTGAAGGCCAGCCGGCCCGCACCGCGGCCCAGCATGTCGCGCAGCAGTGGCTTGGCAGCCGCACGGTGGAGGTCACATTCAGGTCGATCACCGCGAGGTCGTCGGCCAGGTCGGTGTCCGCGAACGCTCCGCCCTGCCCCACTCCCGCGTTGAGCACGGCGGTGTCGATCTCGAGCCCGGTCGTCGCCGCGACCAGCCGGTCCACGCCGCCGGCCTCCGTGAGATCGGCCTGAACGGCACGGACCTCGGCGCCTGTCCCGCGCAGTCGCTGTGCGGCGTGGTGCAGACGGTCGTCCTCCGCATTGATCAGCAGGTCGTAGCCACGCTCGGCGAACTGCCTGGCCAGCGCGTGTCCGCTGCCGCTGGAGGCCCCGGTCACCAATGGCGCATCGCGCGTGCGGGGCGGGTGAGACGCTCATAGTCTGGTGGTGCTCGGGGCCGCTGTGGAGGTCCTTCATGCCCCGAACGATCTGGTCCGGCGCCATCTCCTTCGGTCTGGTCACGGTGCCGATCAACGTGGTCAGCGCCACCGAGGATCACAGCATCCACTTCCACCAGTACCACCTGACCGACCAGGGCCGGGTCCGCTACCGCAAGGTGTGCGAGCTGGAGGACCGCGAGGTGCCCCAGGAGGAGATCGGCAAGGGGTACGAGCTGACCAAGACCCAGGTCATCCCGATCACGGACGAGGACCTGAGCAATCTGCCGCTGCCGACCGCGAAGGCGATCGAGATCGACGCGTTCGTGCCGGTGACGTCGGTCGATCCCCTCCGCATCGCCGAGGGCTACTACCTGCAGCCGGCCGGCCAGGTGGCCGCGAAGCCGTACAAACTGCTCGTCAAGGCGCTCGGGCGGACTTCCAAGGTGGCCGTCGCGAAGTACGCCTGGTCAGGCCGGGAGAGGCTGGGGCTGCTGCGCGTCCGCGACGATGTCCTGGTCCTGCACGCGATGCGCTGGCCGGACGAGATCCGTGACCCCACCGAGTTGCTGCCACCGCCGACCGAGGTGTCCGAGCAGGAGATCGAGGGCGCCCTCGCCCTCATGGACACCATGACCATCGACAGGCTGGAGGGCCCGGAATTCACCGACCGGTACACCGAGGCCATCGCGCAGATCATCGAGGCCAAGCGCGGCGACAAGCCGCTGCCGGAGGCGCCGGAGCCGGAACAGCCGGCCCAGGTGCTCGATCTGATGGCCGCACTGAACGAGTCGGTGCAGAAGGCCAAGGCCACCCGGGCCCGTGACGCGGGTCCGGCCGAGGTGCACGAGCTGCCGCAGCCGAAGGAGAAGGCGCCCGCGAAGAAGCAGCCGGCGAAGAAGACCGCCCCGAAGAAGACCGCCGCGAAGAAGACGACTGCGAAGAAGGCCTCGGGCCGCCGACCGCGCAGTGCTTAGGCGAGGGCGGTACCGGGCCGGCGGTGCCCACGGCGGCCCCAGCCGACGGGTTCCGGACGTGCCTCTCGCTCCGTACTCGACGGCGGCGGCAACCGGGCCGCCGGCCGGCACCTCGGCGACCATTCCGCGCCGGACACCGTGCACCCCGCTCCGTGCACCCCGCTCCGTCGCCGTCGCTCCGTCGCCGCACGGCCGCACGGCCGCCCGTGCACCCGGTCAGCCACGCGTCGCGCTCTCCTCTTCCGGCCGCCGGCGCCTGCCCCCTTCCCTCTGCTCCGCCGCGTGGAGCCTCAGCAGCACCGGCTCCAGCCGGACGCGCTGCTGATCGGCGAGATACCGCTGCAGCTCGGGCGGCCGGTAGTCGCTGTCCGCGTCGTAGCGGTTCTTGGCCGGCACCCCCAGGAACTCGTTCCCGTCGAGCCGGCCCTGTGCGTCCGTCGCGCGTCCCAGGGGCCGGTGCAGCGGCTCGGCCAGTCGGTACAGGCCCGTACGCGAGGGGTGCAACGTGCCCAGACTGTCCGGCTGCACGCGGAAATCGACGCTCTCACCCGGCTTCTTCTCAGCCGGCCCGACCGCGCTGAGCGCCTCGGCGTCGAACTCCAGCCCGTGCCGGCCGGCTTGCTCGGCCATCCACAGCAGGGCTATGTCGGACAGCCCCGTCTCGTTGTAGCCGCCACCGACATCGCAGTGCGACCCGGCGAACCACACCTGCTTCAGCTCCTGGCCGCGCTCGGCGGCGCCCGGCTTCTGGTGCCACAGCGCCGGCCGGAACGCCTCGCGCTGTTCGTCGACGGACAGCGCGTGGAAGGCCGCCCTGACCCAGCTGCTCAGCTCGGTGTCATGGAACGCCCAGCGGCGGTTGAACCGGTTCACGACCGGCCGGAGCCACCGAGGTCCCGGTGCCGGTATGCCCAGGGCGCCCACCGTGTCCCACACCCCGATGAAGTGGATGTCCGTCTCGTGCGCGTAGGACCGGCGGAACAAGGCGGAGGCCACACCGGTCGGTTTCTCGATCCGGTCGCGGTAGAGAGCCCAGGCGTCCTGGATCCGGTCGGCGTGGTCCCGGCGCACGATGCCGCAGTTGCGCACCAGACCCGCCAGGCTGCGCGCGGTGAACGCGCCCCGGCTGAATCCGAACAGGAAGAGTTCGTCGCCGGGTTCGTACGTCTCGACGAGGAAGCGGTAGGCGTCGAGGACGTTCCGGGACAGCCCCAGACCGAACGCGCCGCCACGCAGACGCTCCCACCGGTGGGTGCCGACTCCGCTGTGGTAGTAGACTCGCTGGTCCTTCCCGGCGGCGGGTCCGGCGTGAACGGACAGCGCGATCTTGGTGACGTTCGTCTTGCTCGGCTGGTCGGCGAAGTTCCACGTTCCGTCGCAGCAGACGACCAGACGCTTGATCATGACCATCCCTCCTGCCGTGTGAAGTGGCTGTTGTCGTCGCTCTGCGCGGGCTCGCCCCTGCGCGCGGCTCCGGGACGCCCTGGCGGGCGCTCGTCGATCAAGTCGGTGTGCGAGGAACAGGACCGGACTGGGAGGCGACGACCTGCAGCATCCCGTCGGCGTCCACCAGTGCTCCCTGGAGCGTGGTGGCGAAGAGCCGCTCCGGACGAGCAGGACGAGCGCAGCGGTCGACACGAGCAGGAACGCGGGCATGACGGCGCGCCGCCTCCCGGCGTTCGAGCCCCGCCGGCCTCCTGCGCCTTGTGCCGCGCTTGCGTCGCCCCGGGCGTCCACGCCCGTCCCTTCCGCCGGACGTGGACGCGGCCGTGCATGCTATTTCTCGTCGAAGACGAGGTCTTCCGGAGGGCGGGTGAGCTTCACGGTGTTGCCGTTGGTGACCTCGACGACGGTGCCGAAACCGGTCGACTGACCGCTGGAGACGATGAACAGCCGGTCGTTCCGCTGCTCCAGATTCGCCTTGAAGCCCGCCAGCGACGGACTCCCGTCGTTGAGTATCAGGTAGTCGGCCAGCCGCCGGAACAGCTTGGGCAGGACCACCGCGGAACGGGTCAGCGTGGACAGATCGTCGATCTTGACCCCGCTTTCCGTCACGTCGACCGGCCACAGCCCCCTCCCGGTGTTCCGCGCCTCCACCACCGCCTCGGCCATGGCCTTGCGCAGGTCGGCGAAGAGGTTGCGGCAGAAGGTCGGGTAGGCCAGACCCGTCGTCAGCCGGTGGTAGTTCACCGTCTTCTTCAGGGCGTCGACGTCGACACCGACGAAGGTCCCGCCGGCGCCCGTCCCACTCATCCGGGTTGCCCGGGTAGAAGCGCACCGAGTCCCCGTCGGGGCTCGCTCCAACGATCTTGTACACGCCCTTGATCAGCAGCATAGGCATGACGACTCTTTCTCTCCTTCACACGGGATGCCAAACGGTTACTGGCATGCGAGAAGAAACAGAAATCACGGTCCACTTGCTGCTGACTGGTTCACCGCGCCTCGACACACAATCGGCAAGGATCCGACTCGCCTCACCCGTTCAGGGCCATCGTCTCTCCTATCGGGTCAGCCGTCCACCGGAAGCAGGTTGACGCGTCAAATAGACCGTCAGATACGTGAGCACGGGGCAACTCCTGTGTGTCAAATAAAAGTTGAACAGAAAGCTTCGCATTTCGAGCGGGAAAGAATGCAGAGAAAAGACCCCGGCCCGCCCATGACGGTCAGCCGGTCAGCCGGTCAGCCGGTCAGGTGCCGTTGCAGCCAGTCGGCGGCGGCGCGACGGAAGAGCCGGCGGTTGTCGGCGCGGAGGAACTCGTGGCCCTCGTCGCGCAGCGTGAGCAGTTCGGCCGTCAGACCACGGTCGCGTGCCGCCCGTACGAACTGCGCCGACTCCCCCGGCGGCACGTTGGTGTCGTGTTCCCCGTGCACGGCGAGCACCGGCGCGCGCAGCGCGTCGATGCGGCTCATCGGTGACAGGGCGTGCAGCAGTTCACGGTCGCCCACCGGGTGACCGTACTTGTTGGCTGCGGACTGGGCGATCCAGGGTTCGGTGCCCTCGAAGAACGTCGCGAAGTCGGACATGCCGCACACCGCCACACCGGTGCGGAAGAGGTCCGAGTGCCAGACCAGGGAGGCGAACGTGAGGTAGCCGCCGTACGAGCGGCCCATGACCGCCAGCCGGGAGGGATCGGCCGGGCCGGCCAGCACCGCGTGGGCGGCGCAGTCCGCGACGTCGTCGATCGCGGCGAACCGGCCCCTGCCCAGGTCCGCGTCGACGAAGGACCGGCCGTATCCGGACGACCCGCGTACGTCGGGTGCGAAGATGTCCAGCCCTCGTCCCAGTATCTCGTGGTACAGCGGGTCGAGGACGGGACGCTCCTGGTCCTCGGGACCCCCGTGCAGATAAATGACGCAGGGCGCCGGTTCACCTGCGCCGCGGCCGGGTGCGCGGTAGTACCAGCCGCTCAGCGGCAGCCCGTCCCGTGCGGTCGGACGGAGGTGGACCGGTCGTACCGGCGGCCGGCCCGGGGGAACGGCGTCCTCGTCCCGTGACGACCACGGGGTCCGCACCGGGGCCGTGCGCTCCGGCAGCCACCAGATGCCGGGCCGCCGCTGGGACCCGGACAGGGCCAGCAGCAGCCGCGTGCCGGCGTGGACGACCCGCGTGACCACTTCGTGCGGCAGGGGCACGGCCCGATGCGGGTCCGTGGCGGGCCCGGCCGTGACGGACGGGTCCGTGTCGAGGATCTCCACCTCGCTCATGCCCCGGACGTTCCAGGCCAGCACGGCGGCGCTGCCGTCGTGGACGCATCGCAGCAGTTCCAGGTCGCAGTCCTCGCGTGACGCCTCGACGGACCAGCCGCACGGCCGCCCTTCCGGGTCGAGTTCCGCGGCGAGGAGCACCGCGAACTCCCGGTGGGCGTTGCTGCGCAGCCAGAGGGTGTCCGCGCGGGGTGAAAAGCTGCCGATCCACGGGTCGCCGTCGGCCACCGGCACCGCACAGGTCGTCACGTGGTCGATGGTGCGCAGCACGACCGCCTCGCGCCGCCCGCGGGGACCCCGGCGCAGCAGCGCCAGTGCACCGTCGCGGCTGAGGTCGCACACGAGGAGCGTCGCCGCGTCCTGTTCGGTCGCGAGCAGGACGGGGGCGGCGACGCCGTCGGGGTCGATGAGGTAGGCCGACAGTCCGTCGCCGTAGCCGTCCTCCGGGGCGATGTGCCTGTCGCCCGGGGCGCCGGCCGACCTCGTGCCGACGGTGCCGGGGGGCGGTGACGGACCCGGCCCCTGGCCCGTGCGGGGTGCGGCACCGAGGAGTTCCGCATCGCCCATCCGGCCCTGCCAGTGGTCCGGCAGGAGACCGGCGGCGGGGCCGGCGTCGCCCGGACCGGGCTCGGCCGTGGTGTCCGGGGCGGGTACGGCGGTGGGGACCGCGACGGTGACCGCGACCGCCGATCCGTCGTGCGCCCAGCAGCCCAGGTGGGCTGAGCTGCCCGGCTCGGCTCCGGCCAGGATGCGCCGGTCGGTGCCGTCGGGGCGCACGCACAGCACCCGGGTGAGCTCACCGCCGCCGGGGGCCGTGGTGTAGGCGATCCAGCGGCCGTCGGGTGACCAGGACACCTCCTGGACGGGGTCCGGTCCGTCGTCCAGCAGGCGCACAGCGTCGCCGTCGACGGGGCCCGCCCACAGCTGGGGTACGCCGCCTCGGTCGCAGATGAAGGCGACCTGTGTTCCGGCCGGGTCGGCCGAGGGATACCAGCAGCCGTGCGCGATCAGCCGCGTCGTCGCCTCGCGTGGCCCGGAGGCTTCCGGCAGCGGGCCGCGGGCGGGCGCGGCGAAGGCGGGGCCACGGGCGTCCGGGGCCGTCGCGGATGCGTCGGTGGCCCGCGCCAGGTGCGCGGTGGCAGGCCGCTCGGCATGTGTCCCGGCGGTGTCGAGCGTGCGTTCCGTGAGGGGTTCCCCGGTCAGATTCCGTGCGTCTGCAGCCATATCTCCAGCAAAGCCACTTGCCACAGCGCGTTCGCCCCGCGCTTGGTGCGGTGTCGGTCCGGAGCCGCCAGGAGCCCGGTGACGTACGAGTCCTGGAAGAGCCCGCGCCGCTTCGCTTCCGGGGCGCTGAGTGCCTCGCGCACCCTTTCCAGCACGGGCCCGGCCATGTGGGTGATCGCCGGTACCGGGAAGTAGCCCTTGGGGCGGTCGACCACCTCGTGCGGCAGCAGCTTGCGGCCGGCCTCCTTCAGGACGCCCTTGCCGCCGTCGGCGAGCTTCAGCTCCGGCGGGCAGGCGGCGGCCAGCTCCACCAGCTCGTGGTCCAGGAACGGCACACGGGCCTCCAGGCCCCAGTCCATGGTCATGTTGTCGACCCGCTTGACCGGGTCGTCCACCAGCATGACATGGGTGTCGAGCCGCAGGGCGGCGTCGAGCGCGGTCTCGGCCCCCGGAACCGCCATGTGCTCGCGGACGAACCGGCCGGAGACGTCGTCCTGCGGCAGCATGTGCGGTTGCAGCATCGCGGCGAGGTCGGCGTGCGGCCGGTCGAAGTACGTCTCGGCGTACCTCTCCGGCTCCTCCTCGCGGGCGGCGTCGGCCAGACGGGGGTACCAGTGGTAGCCGGCGAACACCTCGTCGGCACCCTGACCGCTCTGGACCACCTTCACGTGCCTGGACACCTGCTCGGACAGCAGATGGAACGCGACGACGTCATGACTCATCATCGGCTCGCTCATCGCCGCGACCGCCGCGTCCAGGGCCGTCGAGACCCGGTCCGAGGGAACCACCAGCTGATGGTGGTCGGTGGCGAACTCCCTGGCGATCAGGTCCGAGTAGCGGAACTCGTCCCCCTCGTCGCCGCCCTCCGACTCGAAGCCCACGCTGAACGTGGCCAGGTTCCGCTGTCCCTCGTCGGCCAGCAGTGCCACGATCAGGCTGGAGTCCAGTCCTCCGGAGAGCAGGACGCCGACCGGGACGTCGGCGACCATCCGCCGTCGTACGGCGGTGCGCAGGGCGTCCAGCACCGCGTCCCGCCACTCGGTGGGGCGCATGCCCGCGTGCTCGGGGCGGCGCGTGTACGAAGGCTGCCAGTAGCGGTGCTCCTCGTAGGTGCCGTCCGGCTCGACGATGCGTACGGTGGCCGGCGGGAGCTTGCGCACACCGGCCAGGACGGTGCGGGGCGCGGCCACGGTCGCGTGCCAGCTGAGGTACTGGTGCACGGCGGCCGGGTCCAGCGAGGTGTCGATGCCGCCGCCCGCGAGCAGGGCGGGCAGCGATGAGGCGAAGCGCAGGCGTCCGGGGGCCTGCGCCAGGTACAGGGGCTTGATGCCGAGCCGGTCGCGGCCGAGGATCAGCCGGCCGGTCCGGTGTTCGACGAGGGCGAAGGCGAACATGCCGTGGAAGCGGTCGACGCAGGCGGCGCCCCACTGCTGGTACGCCCTGAGGACGACCTCGGTGTCGGACGTGGACCGGAACCGGTGGCCGAGGGCCTTGAGTTCCGCACGCAGTTCCTCGTAGTTGTAGATGCACCCGTTGAAGACGCCGGTGAGCTCCTGCTCGGCGTCGGTCATGGGCTGGGCCCCGCGCTCGGACAGGTCGATGATCTTCAGCCGGCGGTGCGCCAGCGCCACGGCGTCCCGCGACCAGATTCCGTGGCCGTCGGGGCCGCGGGCGGCCAGCCGGTCGCTCATGCGCTCGACGGCCGCCAGGTCGGGCCGCGTCCCGTCGAAGCGCATCTCTCCGCTCAGGCCACACATCCGGAACCACCTCCCCGCTGCGGGTGGGGGGCGCGCGGGTCGCGCGGTGGTGAGGTGCGCGGGGGCCCGCCCGTCGGTATGTGGTCCGGAATGGTCGACACGGTGGTGATCCTCCTTGACGGTGAGCGCGGGTACGGGTTCCGTCGGTGAGGTGCCTGCGCTCCTTGTGCGTGCTCTAGTGGTCGGCGATGCCGGCCGGCCGGGTCCTCGAAGCGTCCGCGCCCCGCCGCCCGGGGGAGGCGCGATGCGGGGTGGGCCCGGCACCGGGCCGGTGACGGGGGTGGTCATCGGCTCTGGTTTCCGCGATCGCCAGATCGATGCAGGCCAGCAGGTCCTCCTCCGCGGCCGTGCGGCGCAGGCGGTGGGCGGCGCTGCCGGCCGCGAGCGCCGTCTCGGCGAGGTCCCGGACCGTGTGCCAGTCCCCGGCGGCCTCGAGCGCCGGGCGCACTCGCCTCAGCAGGCGGCGGACCACGTGGACCGCAGGCGCCTCGTGCCGGCTTCCGGGATCGATCAGGGTTCCTTCCAGGCCCGACCGCGCGGCCCGCCAGGCAGCGGCGCGCAGCCACTCGTGCCGGCCCACGCAGGCGGGGACGTCCGCCGTCTCCAGCCGCTCACGGGCGTCGGTGACCAGGGCGCGGAAGAGGCCGGCGATCAGCACGACCGTTTCCGCACGGGGGCAGGCGTCGCAGATGCGCAGTTCAAGGGTCTGCTGGTGGGCGGAGGGCCGGATGTCGTAGTAGATCATCCCGGCGTCGCTGATGACACCGGAGTCGACGAGGCACTGCACAGCGGCGTCGTACTCGGCGGCGTCGGCGAAGCATCCCGGCGGCCCGGCGGTGGGCCAGCGCTGCCACACCATGGTCCGCCAGCTGGCATAACCGGTGTCGGCACCCAGCCAGAAGGGGGAGCTGGAGGACAGGGCCAGCAGCACGTGCAGCCACGGCGACACCTCGCACATGACGCGTACGGCCACGTCGCGGTCGGGGACGTCGACGTGGACGTGGGTTCCGCAGATCAGCTGCTCGTCGGCGATCATGCGGTACTCGTCGACCATACGGCGATAGCGGCGCCCGGCCGTGGGACGCATGTCCGCCGTTCTGGCCAGCGGCACCGTTCCGGCGGCCACCACCGCGAGCCCGTGTGCGGTCGCCGCGGCATCGAGCCGGCGCCTGGTGCCGACGACGTCGCCGTACAAGGTGTCCAGAGACGTGTGCACATCGCTGTTCGTCTCCACCGTCGCCTGCTGCAACTCGGTCGTGAAGGTCGGTCCGGGCAGCTTCTCCAGCACGATGTCGGCTCTCGGCACGAGCAGACCCGTCTCCACCTCGACGATGTGGAACTCCTCTTCCACTCCGATGCGAACGGTCACGGACGCTCCTCACGTGACGGGCGGGCGCCTGACTGCTTCGCCCGGGAACCGGCCCACCTCACCGGCCCACCGGCGGCGGCTGTGCACACCTCCGACTTCCCACCCAGCCCGTTGCTAAGCAGGCAGCGCTCTACAGAGACGTCGTTATCACAGATGAGCAGAGGTCGCATGCGGACGCGACACCGCCGGCCGACCCACGGAGGACTCCGGCCCGTACGACCGATCCCGACGAGAAGGGGCCGCCCTGCGCGTCCACTCCGCCGCCCGCGCGATCAGGCGAGGACGATCCCCGGAACAGCGCCCCGCACATCGACGCGGTCCCGTTCCGGCCATAGCCCGGAGCCCCTTCACCGGCCGCTTTCCATAAGGCACCCTTCAGTCGCATTCAACAAGCGGTTATACATGGCCGATTGGATGTGATCACCGTCTCCGGGACCGAAGGAACCGAATGGCCTTGCTCCGCGTCCACGAGGCATCAAACCCCCTGTTCGTCATGGCCAGTTAACGCAAGTGCGTTCCGCATAGTGAGATATCCTGGTGCACCGGACGCCCCACTCGTCATGGCGCGCCGCATTTCACACCCTCAGCGACACGGTCCACGCCCGCCATAGTGGACCGGCTCCGTCGCGCCTCGCCGGACATTTCCCGTGCCGGCGGGCCACGCCTTCGAGCAGGAATTGATGCCCGTTCAACCATTTGCGGAACTCATACGTTTCGCGCGCCACAATTCGCCTTTCTACCGTGAGCTCTATGCCCGGCTTCCCGAGCACGTCACTCGTCTCACGGACCTTCCGGTGGTGCCCCAGGCCGATTTCTGGCGGGCCAACTCGCCCCGTGGCAACCGGCTGCTGACCGCTCCGCTGGACGAAGCGGTCGTCTTCCGCAGTGGCGGGACCACCGGGTCGCCGAAGTTCTCCTACTACACCCGCACGGAGTGGCGGGAGTTCACAGCCGCGTTCGGTGCCGGGCTGGTCCGTGCGGGGCTGCGGCCAGGGCACCGGGTGGCGGATCTCTTCTACGCCGGCGACCTGTACGCCAGCTTCAGCTTCGTCCTGGACTCGCTGCACCGCTCTCCCGTGGCCAACGTCCGCCTGCCCATCGGCGGCGCGGCGCCCTGGGAGTCCACCGCGGCGACCCTGGAGGAGTTCCGGGTCCAGGTGGTCGCCGGTACACCGACCACGCTGTGCTCGCTCGCGGAGCGCCTCACCCGCGCCGGCCGGACGCTTCCGGACGTGGAGCTGCTGTTCTTCGGCGGGGAATGCCTCTTCGGTGACCAACTGCCGCTGCTCCGCGAGGCGTTTCCGCATGCCCGGCCACGTTCCCTCGGGTACGCGAGCGTGGACGCCGGACTCCTCGGTGAGGCAGTGCCCGGCGACGACACCCGCGTGCACCGCGCGTTCACCCCGCACACGGTGGCCGAGATCCTCAGCGACGACACCGACCGTCCCGTCGAGGCGAACGGCGTGCCCGGGCGGCTCGTCGTCACCGACCTGCGCAGGCGGCTCATGCCGGTGCTCCGCTATCCGGCGGGCGACCGGGCCGAGTGGGTCGACCGGGACACCGGTGTCTTCCGCATCCTCGGCCGCGCCGAGGAGGGCGTGCGGGTCGGTCCCGTCTCGCTGTACACCGAGGACGTCCACGACGTCGTCAGAGCGGCCGACACCGCGGGCGAGGTGACCGGCCTGCAGCTGGTCGTGCGGCGGCGGGACGGCCGCGACGGCCTGGTGCTGCGGCTCGCGACCGCCGGTCCGGGCGCACACCACGCCGGGCTGGGCGAGTCCGTCGTAGCCGCCCTCCTCGCTCAACGCCCCTTCTACGCCACGGCGACGGCCGCCGGGCACGTGGACCCGCTGAGGGTCGAGTGGGTGCGGCACCAGGACCTCGCGGTCAACTCCCGCTCGGGCAAGCTCATCCGCGTCGTCGATGAACGGCCGCACTCGTGACCGCGGGACCTGCGCCGGTGCGGCGGCTGCCCCTCGTGCTGCGCAACCGGTCCTTCGGCAGGGTCTGGGCCGGTCAGCTCCTCGCCCAGGCGGCGAGCAGAATGTTCCAGGTCGGTGCGGTCTGGTGGCTCGTCGGCCGGGCGGGCGGCGGCCAAAGGGGCCTCGCCTGTGGCCTGTTCCTCATGGTGAGCACGCTGCCCGCGGTCGCGCTCGCTCCGGTGGTCGCGGGCATCGTCGCACGCTGGGCGCACCGGACGGTGCTGGTCTGCGCGGCAGCTGTGGCGGGGGCGGTGGCCGGCACGGCCGCGGTCCTGGCGTACGCCGGGGTGCTGCCGGTGGCCGCCGCCTACGCGGTCGGCCTGGCGCTGGCCGCCTGTCAGGCGGTGTTCGATCCCTGCCTGACCACCTCGGTGCCGGAACTCGTCGACGCCGCCGACATCGAGTCGGCCACCGGATTCGAACTGTCGACCCAGTCCGTCGCGGGGCTCTCGGGAGGACTGCTCGGCCCGCTGGTCGTCGACGCGGGCTCACTGGCCGCCGTCATCGCCGCGTGCGCGGCCGCGTACGTGCTCGCCGCCCTGCTGGTCGGCGCCTCCCGCTTCCCGCGGACCGGGGCCGGGCACCCGGACGCGGACGGGTCCCGTCCGAGCCGCCGCACGCTGCGCCAGGTCCTGGCCAATCTGCCCTTCATCCGGCGCGTGCTGACGTGTTTCGCCGCTGCCAACCTCTTCACGACGGCCGTCTACGTCGTGATGCCCCTGTACACCCGGGAGGTGCTGCACGCCACCGGCTCGACCGTGGCCTCGCTGGAGGCGGCCCTCGGCGCGGGCACCCTGGTCGGATCCTTCAGCGGCGCGCGGCTGCCCGGCCGACCGGCCGCCGTCGGCAGCGCGTGCCTCGCGGTGACGGCCGTCTCCATCGGCGCACCGGGACTGCTCGCCGGACACACGGCGGCGGTCGCCTCGATGGCCGTCGTCGGCTGGTGCGTCGGGGTGATCGGCGTGCGGTTCGTCGCGCTGTTCCAGCGGCTGGTGCCCGCCGACGACAAGCCCGGGTTCTTCGCGGTCATGCAGGCGCTGCTGGGTGCCACCTTCCCGGTGTCCTCGCTCGTCTTCGGCGCGCTGGGAGACCATCTGACCGCCCGCACGCTGTGCCTGGTCCAGGGCGCGGGTCTCGCACCGGTGGCGCTGGCGCTGTGGTGGACGGCCCGCCGTTACGACGCCGAGGCTCAACGGCCGCCCGTTGCGCAGGAGCCGGCGGGAGTGACGTCGTGAACGCCGTCGTCTCCCCCGCCCGCGTCGAGGACATCGCCGAACTGCGCCAGCTGTACTTCGAGGTGTACGGCCACGGCTATCCGGTGCCGCTCGGCAGCGACCCGGCCGTCATGCGCCGGCTGATCACCGACGGCACCGCGCACTGGCTGACCGCCCGCACCCGCGGCGGCGCCCTGGTGGGCTCCGCCGTCGTGCTGACCGAACCGGGCAGCCGCATCGGAAAGCTGGTCGGCCTCGCCGTGCATCCCGGCCATCGCGGCGGCGGGCTGGCCTCCCGGTTGACCGGGGCGGTCTCGGCACAGGCCTTCGGCACCGGCCGCCTGGACTCGGTGTACGCCACCGTCCGCCTGGTCACCGAGGGCCCGCAGCACGTCGTCGTACGCAACGGCTTCCGGCCGCTCGGCCTGCTGCCGAACGCCGTCGAGGTCGAGGGGTGCGAGACCCTCGCGCTGTTCGCCCGCTACGCCGACGGCGTACTCGAACACCGCGAACCGGTGGCGAGCGTGCCCGAACGGCTGGCGCCGCTGCTGTCCGCCGTGTCCACCGGCGTCGGCATCGACCGGGCCGGCACCCATCGTGTCCCCTCCCGCCGGACGGTGGGCGCGGCCACCGGTGCCGAACCGATCGAGCTGATCACCGCACCCGCCTTCGTGCGGCGCCGCTTCCTGGAGCTGTTCCCGCAGGCCGACGACCGCTTCTTCCCCCTGCACACACCCAACGCGGTGCTGGTCGCCGCCGACGGCAGCTTCGAGGCGTACGCCGACCTCGACGCCGCCGCGGGAAGCTGCGCCCTGGTCGCCGTCCATCCGCGTCCGGCCGCGGTGGCCGGCGCCCTGGAGGCGCTGACGGCCGCGGTGACCCGGGCCGGCGCGGACTACGCCGAGGCATTGCTGCCGCTGGCCGACACCGAGGCCCTGGAGGTGTTCCTCGCCTCGGGGTTCGTGCCCAGCGCGGTCTACCCGGCGATGCGCCGCATCCGCGACCGCCTCCACGACTACGTGGTGCTGTCGCGGACCAGCCGTCAGATCGACTTCCGCAGCACCGCCGTCAGCCCGCTGCTCCAGCCGTACCTCGGCGCCTACCTGAGTGCCTGGACCGCCACCTATCTGCCCCTTCACGAGGTGTCCCGATGAAACCCCATCTCGCTCCCGTCGAGGTTCCCGACCCGGCGGCGCTCGGCCATGTGCAGCGGCTCTGCGACCTGGCGCAGCCGTACGCCGCCGGCCCCGCCACCGACGAGCTGTTCGCCGCAGCCATGGCGCAGACCACCGCCTGGCACGCCCGCCGCTCCCCCTTCTTCGCCGCCCTGCTTCAGGACGGGGCCGAGACACCCGCACCCACCGTCGGCGCCGGGGTGCGCACCCCGCTGGTGCCCGCCGCCTTCTTCAAGCGCCATGAGGTGCTGTCGATCCCGCGCGACGAGGTGTTCCTGCATCTGACCTCCTCGGGAACCACGGGCCAGAAGTCACAGATGTTCTTCGACGAGTGGACCATCCGCTCGGCGCAGCGCATGGTGGCGCGGATCTTCGACCACTACGGCTGGATCACCCCCGAGCAGCCGGTGAACTACCTGCTGTACAGCTACGAGCCGGCGCCCTCGCTGAAGCTGGGCACGTCGTTCACCGACAACTACCTGTGCGACTTCGCCCCGGCCCGGCACACCACGCACGCCCTGCGGCACACCGGTACCGGCCACGAGTTCGACGTGCACGGCTGCATCGCGGCGCTCCGGCGCTACGCCGGGGACGACGTACCGGTGCGCATCCTGGGCTTCCCCGCCTTCCTGTACTTCACCCTGGAGCGGATGCGCGCGATGGGGCTGCCGCCGCTCACGCTGCCCGAGGGTTCGCTGGTGGTGCTCGGCGGCGGCTGGAAGGGCCATGCCGACCGGCAGATCGGCAAGGAGGCGTTCTACGCCGAGGTCACCGACCTGCTCGGCGTGCCGGGGGACCGCATCCGCGACACCTTCGGCTCGGTCGAGCACTGTGTGCCGTACGTCGAGTGCGCGCACCACCGGCTGCACGTGCCGGTGTGGTCGCGCGCGGCCGTCCGTGACACCGGGACGCTGCGTCCCCTGCCGTACGGCGAGCGCGGGTTCCTGCACCTGGTGAGCCCCTACATCACCTCCGTGCCCGCGCACAGCGTGGTGATGGGCGACCTCGCGTCGCTGCACCCGGGCGAGGAATGTCCCTGCCCGCTGTCCACCGACTGGTTCACCGTGCACGGCCGCGCCGGGGTCAGCCGCAACCGCAGCTGTGCGGTGGCCGCCGCCGAACTGATGAAGGGAATGTCGTGACCCCCTCCGTACTCCACCTCTGGCAGGGCGAGTTCATCGACGAGGCCGAGGCCGGCCGGCGGCTCGCCGGGCTGCCGGAGCTCGCCGGTCGTGTCCTGACACGTCCCGTGCCCACCGACGTGGTGCTCGGCGCCTGCGCCGCGGTCGCCCGTGACCTGGCCGATCCCGCCTCCGCCCTGTACGGCCGCCTGGCCGGGCACCTGCCGGCCGGCGAGGCCGCGGTCGTCCTGGCGGAACTGGCCGCCGCGCTCACCCGGGAGGCGCTGGAGCGCAAGCTGCGGCGGGAGCTGGGCGGCCTGCGACCGCAGCGGCTGACCCGTCCGGACGCCCGCGAGACGGTGTACGAGGCCTGGGCGCCCGTCGGCCTGCTGGTGCACATGGCGCCCGGCAATGCCGCGGCCGTGGCACCGCTCAGCGTCGTCGAGGGACTGCTGGCCGGCAACCTCAACGTGCTCAAGACCAGCAGCTCCGACCCGGGCCTCGCCCTGGACCTGCTCGCCGCGATCGGTGCCGCCGATCCCTCCGGGCTGACGGCCGAACGCGTCATCGCCCTGCGGTTCCCCTCATCGCGCCGCGCGTGGCTCGAGGCGCTGTGCGGGCAGGCCGACGCGATCGCGGTGTGGGGAGGCGAGGACGCGGTGCGGGCGGCGGGCGAACTGGCGCCGCCCGGCTGCCGGGTGGTCGAGTGGGGCCACCGGATCTCCTTCGCCTGTCTGACCCGGCAGGCCGCGGGTGACGACGGCGTCCTCGACGCCCTCGCCGAGGACGTCTGCCGGCTGGAGCAGCAGGCGTGTTCCAGCCCGCAGGTGGTCTACCTCGACACGGAGGACACCGGAACCGAGGAACTCTTCGCGTTCGCCGGACGTTTCGCCGAGCGCCTCGCGAAGGTTTCCGCCGAGCGGCCGGCGTCCTCGCCGCCGGGCACGGCCGAGCGGGCGGAGATCACCACGGTGCATCAGCTCGCACGGCTGGAGCAACACCTGGGCCTCACCCGCGTGTTCGCCGCCGAGGAAGGTTCATGGCGGGTGCTGGCCGACACCCGGCCCTCCCTCGACGCCTCCCCGCTGTACCGCACCGTCTGGGTCAAGCCCCTGCCCCGGCACGCGGTCACCGCGACGCTGCGCCCCATGCGCCGCTACTTGCAGACCGCGGCGATCGGGGGCGACCGCGCGGACGTGGCCGCGCTGTCGCGCGCGCTGTTCGCGGCGGGCGTCACCCGTGTGACCCCGGTCGGTTCCATGCTGGAGAGCTACGAGGGCGAACCGCACGACGGTGTCTACGCGTTGCAGCGCTACAGCCGCCGGGTGAGCGTGCGCGCCACCGGCGCGGACTTCCGTACGGTGGCCTGCCTGGACGACCTGGTGGAGCCGCCGGTGCTGCCCCCCGCGCCGGACGCGCCGCTGCTGGGCAAGGAAGGAGTGCAGCGCGCGCTCGCCACCCTGGGCCCACCCCATGCGCACCTGTACTTCCGCAGCGGAGGCTCCACGGGCGCGCCCGCGCTGTCGGTGTTCACCTGCGACGACTACGGCAACCAGATGCGTGCCGCGGCGGACGGACTGCTCTCCGCCGGATTCGACCCGGCCCACGACCGGGCGGCCAACCTGTTCTACTGCGGCGGCATGTACGGGAGCTTCATCAGCTTCTTCTCCATCCTGGAACGGCTGAACGCCACCCAGCTCCCGATCGCCGCGGGCCCCGACCACGCCTCGGTGGCCGAGGCCCTGGTCACCCATGGGGCGGACACCGTCTTCGGCATGCCGTCGTACCTGTGGCAGCTCTTCCACACCGAAGCGGACCGGTTGCGTGCCTACGGCGGCATCCGCAAGGTCTTCTACGGCGGCGAGCACTTCACTGCGGAGCAACGCAAGGTGCTCAGCAGCGAGTTCGGGGTGGAGGTCATCCGTTCCGCGGCCTACGGCAGCACGGACCTGGGGCCGCTCGGGTACCAGTGCGCGTTCGCCGAGGGCTCGGTCCACCACGTGCTGACCGACCTGCACACCCTGGAGATCCTCGATCCGCACGAGGACCGGCCGGTGGCGCCGGGCGAGCCGGGGCGGCTGGTGTTCACCTCCCGGGCGCGGGCCGGCCAGCGGCTGGAGCGCTATGAGATCGGTGACCTGGGCCGGGCGGTCGGGGGCCCGTGTCCGTGCGGCAGCCACGTACCCCGCCTGGAACTGCTCGGGCGCTACGGCGACGTCGTCCGCGTCGGCACGTACTCCGTCAACTACCGGCGCGTCGTCCGGGCCCTGGAGGAGACGCTCGGCTATCACGGCGAGGCGCAGCTCGTGGTGGCCCCTGGTGCCGAACGGGAGCGGCTGACGGTCCGGCTCGACGAGCAGTACGCTCCCGGTCCCGAGGCCGTCCGCGCGGCTCTCACCGCCGAGGTGGCGGAACTCGCCGCGGCGGAGGCGGAGGGACTCGTGTCGCTCGCCGTGCGGGCCGTCCGGCGGGACGAGTTCGAGCGCACGGCGACCAGCGGCAAACTGCGGCCGGTCATCGACCTGCGCTAGTGCTGTGACGCGATGCGGGAGGGCGGCCGCCGGCGGCGGTCCTCCCGCGGGTGGGCGGTGTTCGGCGGCTCGGGGCGGGCGGTCAGTCCACCGACCAGGCTCCGCCGAGCCGGCTGAGCCGGGCAGCCGCGGTGATGGTCGCGTGGACATAGCGCTGGGGGGCTTCCGGCATGACGTCCACGGGCTTGAGCAGCAGGAGCGCCCCCCAGATCGCACCGTCCCAGATGACGGGAGCGGCGACGGAGTTCCACTTCGCCATGCACTCCTCGCGTCCCAGGGCGTAACCCTGGTCACGGATGTCGGCGAGTGAGGCCAGCAGCTCGTCGCCGTCCCGGATGACGCCGGGGCCCGCTTCCTCCGGGACCGGGTCGGCGGCCACGCGTTGCTGCACCTGGGCGGGCAGATAGGCGAGGATCGTCCGGCCCGAGGCACCGGTGCGCAGCGACCGCGTGACGGAGAGGACGTCCCGCGGGGTCATGCCGAGTTCGACGAGGTCGGAGTCCCCCACGGCCATGTCCAGGCACTGTCTGCCGGCTATGCCGAACGGGGCCCGCATGTACAGGAAGACCAGGCCGCTGTCGGTCGCCTCCCGCAGGCCCCGCAGGACCTCGGTGGCCTCGCCGCCGGAGAGCTTGTCCTCGGACAGGGCGTGCAGACCCAGGTCGGCGACCGTGCTGCCGAGCTGATAGAGGCCTCGGTCGACCCGGACGAAGGTGCCGTTGTAGGTGCCGGCGGTCAGCATCCGGCCGGTGGTCGAGTCGTCGAGATCAGCCGCCTTGGCGATCGCGGACAGCCGGTGGGCACCGGGGCCCAGAGTGATGAACGCCTGCTGCACTCGCATGAAACGGTCGGCGTAACCGGTCCCGCTTCCGCGCTGCCCACTCATCAGCCGTACCCCCTTCGTCCCGGTCGCGTGCCCTCTTGGGGAACGCGGGCGTACCGGTGCTGGCGCCACCGCGTACGTTCCGGGCACCAAGATTAGTGTTCGACTGTATCGAGACTGAACTTGCCCATGCCGGAACGGTTGTTGAGCAGGGTGTGCGCCTTGGCCGCATCGGCCAGCGGGAAGGTACCGCCGCTGACGATCTTGAGCGTGCCGTTGCCGACGGCGTCGAAGAGCTGCCTCATGGACGCCGTCAGCGGGAGCGTCCGGTCGGCGTACAGGTGCGGGAGCCAGAACCCCGCGGCGGTGACGGACTTCTGGAGCAGCGTGTGCACGGGGACGTCGGCCGGCTCTCCGCCGGCGAAGCCGTACACAGCGAGCCGGCCGCGCGGGGCCAGCACGTCGAGGGTCTGCCGCAGCGTCTTGCCGCCGGTCATTTCCAGCGCGGCCTGAACCGGTCCTCCCGCCGCGTCCAGGATCCGCTCGGCAAGACCGTCCTCGTCGGAGGAGTCGACGGCCGCCACCGCCCCGAGTTCCATGGCGAGCCGGCGCTTCTCCGCCGTACCGGCCAGAGCCACGACGCGGGCGCCCGCCCGCGTGGCCAGCTGGACGGCCAGCGAACCCACACCTCCGGCCGCGGCGGGGATGACGACCGTCTCCCCCTCGGCGATCCGGGCGACCGTGAAGAGCAGGTGGTACGCGCTGTTGCCCTGCAGCGCCAGGGGCACCGCCTGTTCGTCGGTGATCTCGTCCGGGATCTCCCAGTGCAGTCTGCGGTGCACGGCGACCTTCTCCGCGTAGCCGCCGCCCTGCGTCAGCGCCACGACGCGCCGGCCGTCCGGTGTGGTGCCCACCACCTCGTTGCCGGGGACACAGGGCAGTTCGACCGGCGCCAGGTAGGTATTTCCACGAACGTGGACATCTGCGTAATTAACGCCCGCAAGCCGCACGTCCAGTGGGATTTGGCCGCGCCCGGGCTCGGGGTCGGGAACCTCTTCCAGGCGCAGAACCTCGGGGCCGCCGAATTCCCTCATGACAATGGCGCGCACGGTACTCCTGTCGACGCGGGCCGGATGCGTACGCCGACAGGCTAGGGCATCCACGCACCGTTTCCGACCCGGGAATGCTGCCTCATACACATTTCTCATGAGCCGAGAAAGTGCCCGCCTTTTCTCAGTTCACGAGAAAGTTCAACCTCGAACTTCTCGGGACATGAGAATGTGAATTCCGGAGTTGCATTCGCCCATTCGAAGAGACATAGTGATGCCGCCCTCCTTTATTGCCGCGCACGTCCCGGACGGGGGATCTGACGGGACGGCCGGCAACACGGGGGAGGAGGGCGACTCGTAGCCCCGGTGCCGGCAGGGCCGGCACCGGGAGCGGGGCCGGGATGCCGGTCAGCCCTGTACCGCCTTCGCCCAGCCCTTGACCACCGTCTCCCGCGCCTTCTCTAGTTGCGCGTCCGTGGGGAACTGCGGCGTTCCTTCGACCGTGGGCAGCCGCGCGGCGGCGGCCTTGTCCAGGGTGCCGTCCTGCCTCATGGCGTCCATGAGCACCGGGCGGGCGTAGCCGAGCAGCCGCAGGTTCTGGCCCTCTGGGCTGAACAGGTACTCCTGCCACAGACGGGCAGCCGCCGGGTGCGGGGCGTTCTTGTTGATCGCCAGCGCGAAGTACTGGGCGAAGCTGCCGTCGAAGGGGATCGCGACCTGCCAGTTCACCCCTCTGCCGCGCAGCTGGTCGGCGTAGTGGAGGTTGATGTAGTCCCAGTTGATGCTGATGGGGGTACGGCCGTCCTCGACCGTCGCCAAGTCGGAGTACAGGGGGTTGAAGTTGCCCTTGTCCTTGAGCTCGGCGAAGAAGTCCAGACCGGGCTGGACGTTCGAGAAGGACCCGTTGTTCGCCAGCGCGGCCGCGTAGACGCTGTCGAAGGCGGTGGCGGACCGGCGCGGGTCGCCTTCGAGCGCGACCTTCCCCCGGTAGGCGGGCTTGAGCAGGTCGGCGAAGGTCTCCGGACAGGGCTTGACCCTGTTGGCGTCGCAGCCGATGGAGATGTAACCCCCGTAGTTGTTGAACCAACGGGCCTTCGGATCCTTCTGGTTGCCGGGGATCGAGTCGTGAGGAGCCACCTCGTACGGCGCGAGCAGACCCTGCGACGCCGCGCTGCGCGCGAACGTGTCGCCCACGTCGATCACGTCGGGGGCGGTCGGCCGGTGCCCCCGCTTGCGGATGGCGTCGATCTCGTCCTCGCTGTGGCCCAGCGGAGTCTCGACCGTGACCTTGATCCCGTACTTCTTCTGGAAGCCGTCGATCAGGCCGCCGTAGTTGGCCCAGTCACGCGGCAGCGCGATCGCCGTGAGCCTGCCCTCCTTTTTCGCTGCGGCGATCAGCGCGCGCATGCCGCCCGCGTTCTCGGCGGAGGTGGCCAGCGACGGCTTCTGCGGTCCGGCGGCCGGTGGGTGCTCGCACGCGCTCAGACCCAGTGCCACGAGAGCGAGGCAGCCGAGCACGGCCGTTGCTCGGGCACGGGGTGGGGTCACGAGTGCTCCAGGGCGTGGGGGACGAGGTTGTCACCGGAGGACGTGTGCTGGTTACAGGGTGCGTCGGGCGACCGAGGAATGCCAGGCGCACCGGGGCCGGTCGTGGCGTCCGCGCAGCTGTCGCGGGCCGGGCGTCGGCGGGACGGGTGCGGTGGGCCGGCCGTGGGGGAATGCGCCGTACACGCTCCCCTCACAGTTCCGTGTCGTCCCACTCGCCGAGCAGGATCTCGTCCAGTCCCTCCGTCTCCGGTGCGGCGCCGTGGTGGAGGGACTGCTCCGCCCAGATGACCTTGCCGGTGGGGGTGTAGCGGGTACCCCAGCGTTCGGCGAACCGGGCGACCAGGAACAGTCCGCGGCCACCCTCGTCGGTGGCCTTCGCGCGGCGCAGCCGGGGCGAGGTGCTGCTGCCGTCGGAGACCTCGAAGATCAGGGTGCCCGCGGCGGGGCCGCTGCTCGGCACCGTGCGCAGCAGCCGGACGCCGATGGGTTCGGCGCCGTAGCGGACGGCGTTGGTGATCAGTTCGCTGAGGATGAGTTCGGCGGTGAAGACCACCTCTTCCAGACCCCACTCCGTCAGCCGGCGGGCACAGGCGGTGCGCACCGGGCCCACCGCCGCCGGATCCTGGGGTACGTCCCACTCGGCGACCTGTGCCGGCCCGAGCCGGCGCGTGCGGGCCACCAGCAGCGCGATGTCGTCCCTGGGCCGGTCGGACAGCATGGCGTCCATCACCGCCACGCACGTGGCCTCCGGCGTGCGCTCCGGTCCTGACAGGGCATCGCGCAGGGCCGCGAGGCCGGCGTCCAGGTCCCGGGTGCGGTCCTCGATCAGGCCGTCGGTGTAGAGCACCAGCCGGGAACCCTCGGGCACCGTGAGCACGGCGGTCTCGACGGGCAGGCCGGCACCGAGCCCCAGGGGCGGGGAGACGGCCAGCCGGGGGAAGTCCACGGTCCCGTCGGGCCGGACCACCGCCGGCCCCGGGTGACCGGCGGTGGCGAGAGCCAGCTGTCCGGAGGTGGGGTCGTAGACGGCGTACTGACAGGTGGCCCCGGTGATCATGCCCTGCCCGTCCTCGGCGACGTCGGCCTCCTCGGCGTCGATCTGGGCCACCAGCTCGTCCAGCCGGCCCAGCAGCTCATCGACGGGCATGTCCAGGCCGGCGAAGTTGTGCACGGCGGTGCGCAGCCGGCCCATGGTCGCCGCGGCGTGCAGACCATGACCGACGACATCGCCCACGACCAGGGCCACCCGGGTGCCGGACAGCGGGATGACGTCGAACCAGTCGCCGCCCACCCCGGCCTGGGCCGGCAGGTAGCGGTAGGCCACGTCGAGCGCAGACTGCTCGGGCAGCCCGCGTGGCAGCAGGCTGTGCTGCAGGGTGACGGCCATGGTGTGTTCGCGGGTGTAGCGGCGGGCGTTGTCGATGGACACCGCCGCCCGGGCGGCCAGCTCCTCGGCGAACGAAGCGTCCTCCTCCTCGAACGGCGGGGAGCCCTTCGCACGCCAGAATTCCACCACTCCCAGCACCACGCCGCGGGCTCGCAACGGAACCACGAGCAGGGAGTGGATGCCCTGGTCGAGGACCCGCCGGGCCCGCTCCGGGTGCTGGGCCCGCCAGCCGTCGGAGGCGCTCAGTTCCCCGACCAGGACCGGTCGGTCCTCGGCCATCGCCACGGCGACGGGGTGTGACGGGACGAACCGGATCAGCTGGCCGACGGGGTGGAGGAGGTCCGCGTCCGGACCGACGACGGCGCTGCGGCGCAGCTCGCTGCTCAGGGCTGCCGTGCCGGGGGACTCCTCACCGTGCAGGACCGGCTCCAGCAGTTCGACGGTGGTGATGTCGGCGAACCGGGGCACCGCCACCTCGGCCAGTTCCCCGGCCGTGCGCATCACGTCCAGCGTGGTGCCGATCCGCATGCCCGCGTCATAGAGCAGCCTCAACCGTTCCCGCGCCACGTCGGCCCGGCCGGTGAGGGCCCGGAGCTCGGTGGTGTCCCGCAGCGTCACCACGCTGCCGACCCCTCCGTGGGGTGCGGTGAGCCGCTTGTTGACCGCGAGCAGCCGGTCGGCCGCCAGGTACACCTCGTCGGTGGCCGGGCGGTCGGAGGCCAGCATTCGGGCGAGGTCGTCCTCCAGACCCAGATCGGTGACGTGTCGCCGCTCCGCGTCCGCCGGCAGGTCCAGCAGCCGCCGTGCCTCGTCGTTGGCCAGCAGCAGCCGGCCGTCACCGCCGACGATCAGCACTCCCTCCCGCACCGCGTGCAGCACCGCGTCGTGGTGCTCGTACATACGGGTCATCTCGGTCGGCCCGAGGCCGTGCGTCTGGCGCCGCAAACGCTGGCTGACCAGTCCTGACCCGCCGGCCGCGACGACGAGGGCCGCTGCGGCCCCGCCGAACAGCACCGGCAGCTGCTGGTTCACCCTGTGCTGCACGGTCTCGACCGTGACGGGCACGGAGACGATGCCGACGACCGAGCCGTCAGGAGCCTTGACGGGAACCGCCGACACCACGGAGAGCCCCAGGGACCCTTTGAAGGTACTCGTGAACGGTTTGCCGGCCGCCGCCTGCGCGTAGGGCCCGATGACGTGTTTCCCGATCTGCTGCGGGTCGCTGTGGGTGAGGGTGACCCCGTTCAGCCCGTACACGATGATGGCGTTGACGCCCGCGGCCTTCCGGGCCGCCTCGGCGTGCGGCTGCAGCATCGCGCTCGGGTGCGCGCTCTTCAGCGCCGCCACGGTCCCCGGGGCGTTCGCGAACGTCTGGGCCGTGGCGAGCGTCCGCCCCCGGGCGTCCGCCATGACGTCGCGTCGAGCCTGGACCACGAGCGCCACCAGGGTGGCGGCGACGAGCAGCATCACGACCGCCAGCTGCAGCAGGAAGACCTGACCGGCGAGGCTGTGCACGCTCAGCAGCGAGCCCGGCCGCCGCTCTGGTTCCTCCTGGCGGGGCTGATCGGGCCGATGCGTCGTCCTGGACACATGAGGCACATCGCTCCCGGTTTGACCCGAAGCTTCACGCATATTCCCTTTCTATCGTTTCTCGGCGGTCAACCACTATGCGACCGGACCGGCCGGTCCGGTCGCATACGGCGTCCCCCGGCGGTCGCCGTGCGAGCCTCCGGGTGTCCGCCCATGCTGGAACCGAGGGGGGTGGACCACGGAGGAAGTGGTGACCATGCGGACCGTTGTCGACCTCACGCGCTGTCAGGGCTACGCCCAGTGCGTGTTCCTCGCGCCGGAGGTGTTCGAGCTGCACGGCGAGGAGGGGCTGCTCTATGCCACGGCCGTGCCCGACGACCAGGTCGACCGCGTACGCCAGGCCGCCGCGGCGTGCCCGGTACAGGCGATCCTCCTCGGGGAGGCGGTGAGCACCGGTGCCCGATGACCTCACGGACGGCCGTATCGTCATCGTCGGCGCGTCGCTGGCGGGGCTCAGGGCAGCGGAGGCACTGCGCGAGGAGGGCTTCACCGGCTCACTGACCGTGGTCGGCGACGAGCCCCGTGCGCCGTACGACCGGCCGCCCCTGTCCAAGCAGGTGCTGCTCGGGCAGGCGACGGCGGACACCACCGAGCTGCCCATGCGCCGCGACCCCGAGGCCGAGTGGCGGCTGGGCGTCCCCGCCACCGGTGTGGACCTGCTGGCCAAACGGGTGCTGCTGGCCGACGGCGAGTCGCTGCCGTACGACCGGCTGCTGATCGCCACCGGAACCCGGGCGCGCCCCTGGCCCCACGCCGAGCAGGCCGCCCTGGACGGGGTGTTCACCCTGCGCACGAGCGAGGACGCCGCGGGACTGGCCGAACGGCTGGCAGCCGGGCCGGAGCGGGTACTGGTGATCGGCGGCGGCTTCACCGGCTCCGAGATCGCCTCGGCCTGCCGGGAACGGGAACTGGACGTCACGGTCGCCGAACGCGGCCCCGCCCCCCTCGTGGGTGCGCTGGGCGGCACTCTGTCGAAGCTCGCCGCCGTCATGCAGCGCAACCACGGCGTGGACCTGCGCACCGGTGTGACGGTCACCGCCCTGACCGGCAACGGCAGCTTCACCGGTGCGGAGCTGTCCGACGGCAGCCGCGTCGAGGCGGACGTGTGCGTCGTGGCCCTGGGAGCGGTCCGCAACGTGGAGTGGCTGGCCGACTCCGGCCTTGCGGCGGGCCCGCGCGGGATCGCCTGCGACGCCGGGTGCCGGGCGTTCAACATGTACGGGATCGTCACCGACGACGTCTTCGTGGCCGGCGACGTCTCCCGGTTCCCCCATCCGCTCTTCGGCTACCAGATGCTCTCCCTGGAACACTGGGGCAACGCGGTCGAGCAGGCCGGGGTGGCGGCCCACAACATGGTGAGCCCGGGGCCGCTGCAGCGCCCGCACCTGGCCGTCCCGGTCTTCTGGTCGACCCAGTTCGGACTCAACATCAAGTCGGTGGGCGTGCCCACCTACTCCGACCACGTCGTCATCGCCCAGGGCTCCCTGGAGGCGCGCCGTCTCGCGATGGTCTACGGCTACCGGGGCCGCGTCACCGCCGCCGTCACCGTCGACATGGCCAAGTCGCTCGACTACTACCGGCACCTGATCGAGACGGCCGCTCCGTTCCCGCCCCCGCCCGGCGCGGCCGACCGGGCGATCGTGGCCGACGTCCCGATCCCGTCCGACGTACCGGATCCCTCGGTGCTGTCCCACGGCCCGACCGTCGCGCTCACCGGGTATCTACCGGACCGCCGACTCACGGTGGTGTAGCCCACGCCCCAGCCCCCTACGAGGAGCCACGATGGACTCCGCGACCCTGCTGGCACGGATCACCGACCACGCCAGCCGACCGAACCCCTACCCGCTCTACGAGGAACTCCGCCAGGCAGGACCTGTGGTGCAGCAGGCCGACGGCAGCTACCTGATCGGCACCTACCACCACATCGCCGCGCTGCTCCACGACCCACGGATGAGTGCCGACCCCCGCACCCGCAGCGAAGTGCCCCACAAGCCGCCCTTCCTGCGGCTGGACGACCCCGAGCACCACAGGCTGCGCACGCTGGCCATGCGGCCCTTCGGGCCCCCGCACAGCCCGCACCGCGTCGACAGCATGCGCGGCGAGATCGACCGGATCACCAAGACGCTGACGGCCTCCTTCGAGGCCGGGCGGCGGATCGACGTCGTCGACGACTTCGCCTATCCGCTGCCCGTCACCGTGATCTGCCGCCTGCTCGGCGTTCCCCGCGAGGACGAGCCGCTCTTCAGCGCCTGGTCCACGGCCCTCGTCACGGCCGCCGACGTCCGGGCCGGCGAGGACACCACGGAGGCCGGCAAGGCGGGCGACCAGGCTCGCATGGAAATGGGCGGGTACCTGGTGAACCTCGCCGAACAGCGCCGCGGCAACCCGACCGACGACATGCTCTCCGCCTTCGTCAACGAGCCCGACCCGGCCCTCCGGCTCACCCAGGAGGAACTCGCCGAGACCGCCGTGCTCCTCCTCATCGCCGGACACGAGACCACGGTCAACCTCATCACCAACGGCGTCCTGACCCTGCTGCGCCATCCCGAACAGCAGGACCTGCTGCGCCGCCAACCGGAGCTGATGCCGCGCGCGGTGGAGGAGCTGCTGCGCTACGAGCCCCCGGTCCACATGCGCGAACGCATCCCCCACGCCGACATCGAGGTCGCCGGCACCACCATCCCCCGGGGCGCCTCCGTCATCCTGGTCCTCGCCTCGGGCAGCCGCGACCCCAATCGGTTCCACGAGCCCGACCGGTTCGACCCCACCCGCCCCGACAACCAGCACTTCGGCTTCGGCAGCGGCATCCACCTCTGCTACGGCGCGCCCCTCGCCCGTCTGGAGGCAGAGGCCGCGCTCGGCGCCCTGCTCCCCCATCTCGACACCGCGAACCTGGTGGAGGATCCACCTCCGTACCGCCAGAACGCGATGCTTCGCGGCCCCCGCCACCTGCCCGTCCAGCTGTGAGGCTGCGTCGCGGCCACGGGCGGGGACGGTCTCGGTTAAGGTGACAAGCGGAGCATTGCTCCGATTGCTCCTGGGAACAGCGTCCCGCTTTCCATGGCTGCCGGAAGGAGAGTGCGGTGCCCGCTTCAGGCCAGTCCGGGGAGGTGCCGGCCCGAAACAAGCGGGCCGACGCGCAGCGCAATCAGCAGACGCTGCTGGCCGCCGCGACCGAGGTGTTCGTCGCCTCCGGCGTCGACGCGCCGATCCGGGAGATCGCGGCCCGGGCGGGCGTCGGGATGGGCACCATCTACCGCCACTTCCCGACGCGGTCGGATCTCGTCGTCGCCGTCTACCGCCACCAGGTCGAGGCCTGCGCCGAGGCCGGTCCGAGCCTGCTGGCCAGTACCGACTCCCCGTTCGCAGCACTGCGCCAGTGGATCGACCTCTTCGTCGACTTCCTGGTGACGAAGCACGGACTCGCCAACGCGCTGCAATCGGACAACAGCGGCTTCGCCGCACTGCACACCTACTTCATCGACCGCCTGGAGCCGGTCTGCGCGCAGCTGCTCGACGCCGCGGTCGAGGCCGGCGAAACCAGGCCCGGTACGCAGCCCTATGAACTGATGCGCGGCATCGGCAACCTCTGCATCGGGCGGGACGGCGACGACCGCTACGACCCCCGCCGGCTGATCGAACTGCTCCTTCGGGGACTGCAGCGACCTCAGTCGTCCTGAGGGCCGCTGCGTCCCGTCTGTCCCGGCGGTGCAAAGGCCCAGCGCGTGTGGCTGTACACCCCTGCGTCCCTGCCGAAGCCGTACGCCGTCGCCGGCGCCACCGCGAAGACCACCGCCTCGCCTGCGCGGAAGGCGTCCCCGATGCCGTGAAAGGTGCCTTCGGGCGAAGTGATGTGCCACCCGTACTGCGCCTCGTAGGCGGCGATGACCTGCTCCAGCGCCGCCGGATCCGTCACCCGCCGCGCCATGCCCTCGACCACGAGGTCGAGCCCCTCGGTGAGCGAGTTGCGCCCCGTGGTCAGCGCGCAGTGCGCGTCGTGCGCCAGGTTCTTGGCCTTCTGTTCCGCGGGCCCGGTGGAGAAGTACAGCACGCCGTCGTGCCATGCGGCGATCACCGGCGTGATGTGCAGCCGGCCGTCGGGCCGGACGGTGGACAGCCAGAAGATCTCGGCGGCCTCCAGCTGCCGCTCGGCCTGTGCCCACTCGGTGGCAGTGACCTCCCGGGACCCCGGTCGCGCAGTGAGTGCCGAGCTGTAGCGGGCGTCGAGCTCCGTACGGGGTTGCCGTGCGGGCATGCGCGTCACCTTCCTCTTCTCGTCCGGGACGGAAGACGCCGGCCGTCGAGCGCTGCGCGGCGAGTGCGGCCGAGCCGTCGGTGGCGCCCGTCCGGTCCTCCGGGCTAATCCTCGACCGCTGTCCGGTGCTCCTCCCCTGTGGGCAGGCCCACCGGACGGCGGCCCGGCGGCTGCTGGGGCTCCGGACGGTTCGGCGCGGGGGGAATCGGCCGGTCCACCGGGGCGTCGGTGGTCAGGTCGATCGGATCGCCGTGGTGCAGCACGGTCAGCGGTTCGCCTTCCCCCAGGGTGTAACGGGCATGGGACGGGCCCACGTCCACCTTCAGTCTGCGGCCGCGTACCAGCACCGTGAAGGCCACCCGGGACAGCGCCTCGGGCAGACGTGGTGAGAAGGACAGCCGATCGGGCTCGCCCGCCACGCCGAAGTACCGGCGCATGCCCCCGAAGCCCGTGACCAGAGCGATCCACGTGCCGGCGAGGGAGGCGATGTGCAGCCCGTCGCGGGTGTTGTGCTCCAGGTCGTCCAGGTCCATGAGCGCGGCCTCACTCAGATAGGCGTAGGCCAGCCGCAGGTGTCCGGTCTCGGCGGCGAGCACCGCCTGGAAGCAGGCCGACAGGGAGGAGTCCCGGACGGTCAGCGCTTCGTAGTAGGCGAAGTTGCGTGCCTTCTCCTCGGCGGAGAACAGGTGCGGGCACTCCACGATCGCCATCACGAGGTCGGCCTGCTTCACCACCTGCTTGCGATACAGGTCGAAGTAGGGGTAGTGCAGCAGCAGCGGGTAGTTCTCCGGCGGTGTCGCCTCGAAGTCCCAGTGCTGGAAGGTCGTGAAACCGGCCGACTGTTCGTGCACGCCCAAGGACGCGTTGTACGGCACCGCCATGCGGGCCGCGGCGTCCCGCCACCCCGCGGCCTCCTCCTCGTCGACACCGAGTTCCTCGGCCCGTTCCGGATGCCGCGTGGCCATGTCCGCGGCCGTCAGCAGGTTCTGCCGGGCCATCAGGTTGGTGTACAGATTGTCACGGGCTACGGCGCTGTACTCGTCCGGTCCGGTGACCCCGTCGATGTGGAAGACACCCTCCGGGTCGTGGTGTCCGAGGGAGCGCCACAGGCGGGCGGTGTCCACGAGGAGGTCGAGCCCCTCACCGCGCTCGAAGTCCTCGTCCCCCGTCGCCATGACGTACCGCGCGGCGGCCAGGGCGATGTCGGCGTTGACGTGGAAGGCGGCCGTACCGGCGGGCCAGTAGGCGGAGCATTCGGCGCCGTCGATGGTCCGCCAGGGGAACGCCGCACCCGCGAGACCCAGTTGCCGGGCGCGTTCCCGCGCCGCCGGCAGCATCCGGTGCCGCGACCTCAGCGCCGACGCGACGGTCTCCGGCGCGGTGTACGTCAGCAGGGGCAGCACATAGGACTCGGTGTCCCAGAAGCAGTGCCCGTCGTAGCCGGTGCCGGTCAGCCCCTTGGCGGGGATCGCCCGGTCCTCGCCGCGGGCCGCGGCCTGCAGCACATGGAAGAGTGCGAACCGCACCGCCTGCTGGATCTGGGCGTCACCCTCCACCTCGACGTCCGCGCAGGCCCAGAAGCGGTGCAGATACTCCCGCTGGGCGGCCACCAGCCCGTCCCAGCCGGTGCTGAGGGCGGCCGCCACCGCCCCGTCGACCTGATCGTGCACGGCCGGCAGCGAACGCTCCCCCGACCAGCCGTACGCCACGAACTTCACCAGCCGCAGCGGCTGTCCGGGCACGAGGTCCGCGGTCACCGTCAGCCGGCTGACGTCGGGCTCGCTCTGCGCCGACCAGCTCGTGCCCTGCGGCCCGTACACGAGATGGTCGGCCGCCGCGGCCACCCGTAGCCGGCTGGTTCCGGTGCAGTGCACGAGCCGCAGCCGGGTCTCCTGGGCGAAGTGCTCCTCGGGCACCAGCGGCGACTCGATCGCCGCGGCGACGCGCGGGTCACCCTGGTAGCTGGGCAGTTGTTCGTTGGCGACGAGCTCGGACTGGACGGCCACGGCGGCCGGCCCGTCGACCGGCTCCACCTCGTACACCACCGCGGCCACCGCCCGCTGGGTGAAGGACACCAGCCGGCGCGAGGTGATCCGCACCGTGCGGCCGCCCGGCGACATCCACCGCGCGCTGCGGCTGAGCACACCGGACCGGAAGTCCAGCACCCGCTCGTGTGCGAGCAGCCGGCCGTAGCGCAGATCGCACGGATGGTCGTCGACCAGCAGCCGGATGATCTTGCCGTCGGTGATGTTGATCAACGTCTGGCCGGACTCGGGGTAGCCGTAGCCGGCTTCGGCGTACGGCAGCGGATGCCGTTCGTGGACGCCGTTGAGGTACGCACCGGGCAGTCCGTGCGGCTCCCCCTCGTCGAGGTTCCCGCGCCAGCCGATGTGCCCGTTGGACAGGGCGAACACCGACTCGCTCTGGGCGAGCACGTCCAGGTTCAGCTCGGTCTCGCGCAGGCTCCAGGGCTCGACCGTGAAGCTTGGATGAGTGATCACGGCGACTCCAGAGGTCCGGCCAGGCCGGCACGACGCCCCAGCATGCCGCCGAGGCTAGGAGCCGCGCGGCCGGAGGCGTGTCAGATCGGGCTCCGGCACGCCGGAAGCCACCCGCGCGCACCACGGCGTGAGATCCCGTGTGGTGTGCCCCGCCCGTTCCGGACGGGCCCTGTGGTACGCGGAATCCCCCCGTCACCGAGTGCGGCGTGCTTAGGGTGAGAAGCATGAAGGCCCTCTTGTTGTCCGGTGGCTCAGGTACCCGATTGCGCCCCATCACGCATACATCGGCGAAGCAACTTGTACCGGTCGCGAACAAACCGGTGCTGTTCTACGGTCTGGAGGCGATCGCCGAGGCGGGCATCACCCAGGTGGGGATCGTCGTCGGGGACACCGCCGGGGAGATCCGGGAGGCGGTCGGCGACGGCTCCGCGTTCGGCGTCGAGGTCACCTACATCCCGCAGGCGGCACCGCTGGGGCTCGCCCATGCGGTGCTGATCGCCCGTGATTTCCTCGGCGAGGACGACTTCGTGATGTACCTCGGCGACAACTTCGTCGTCGGCGGCATCACCGGTCTGGTGGACGCCTTCCGCACCGAGCGGCCGGCGGCACAGATCCTCTTGACGAAGGTGCCGAACCCGACCGCGTTCGGTGTGGCCGAACTGGACGCTGCGGGCCAGGTGATCGGACTGGAGGAGAAGCCCACGCATCCCAAGAGCGAGCTGGCGCTGGTGGGCGTGTACCTGTTCTCGCCGGAGGTCCATGAGGCCGTGCGCGCCGTACGGCCGTCGTGGCGCGGTGAGTTGGAGATCACCCACGCCATCCAGTGGCTGATCGACGCCGGACGCGACGTGCGCAGCTCGACGATCTCCGGGTACTGGAAGGACACCGGGAACGTCACCGACATGCTCGAGGTCAACCGCTCGGTGCTGGAGACGCTGGAGCGCCGGATCGACGGCACGGTCGACGACGACAGCGAGATCATCGGCCGCGTCCGCATCGAGCGCGGGGCGAAAGTGACCGGCAGCCGGATCGTGGGTCCGGTGACCGTGGGCGCCAACACCGTGATCACCGATTCGTACGTCGGCCCCTTCACCTCGATATCCGACGACTGCCGGATCGAGGACAGTGAGATCGAGTACTCGATCGTGCTGCGCGACTCCTCGGTGAGCGGCGTCCGTCGAGTGGAGGCGTCCCTCATCGGCCGCAATGTCGAAGTCACTCCCGCGGCCCGCAAGCCCGCCGCCCACCGTTTCGTTCTCGGCGACCACAGCAAGGTGCAGATCTCGTCATGACGACCAGAATCCTGGTGACCGGCGGTGCCGGCTTCATCGGCTCGCACTACGTCCGTACGCTGCTCGGTCCGGCCGGCCCGGGTGGTCTGGCGGTCACGGTGCTGGACAGCCTCACCTACGCGGGCAACCCGGCCAACCTCGACGAGGTGAGCGACCATCCGGGATTCGCCTTCGTCAAGGGAGACGTCTGTGACGCCGCACTGGTCGGCGAACTCCTCGCCGACCACGACCAAGTGGTCCACTTCGCCGCCGAGTCGCACGTCGACCGCTCGATCCTGAGCACCACCGAGTTCATCCGCACCAACGTCCTCGGCACCCAGACTCTGCTGGACGCGGCACTGCGGCACCGAAGACCGAAGACGTTCGTGCACATCTCCACCGACGAGGTGTACGGCTCCATCGACTCCGGCTCCTGGCCGGAGACGGACCCGCTGCGCCCCAACTCCCCGTACGCCGCCTCCAAGGCGTCCAGCGACCTGATCGCCCTGGCACACCACCGCACCCACGGGCTCGACGTGCGGGTGACCCGCTGCTCCAACAACTACGGGCACCACCAGTTCCCCGAGAAGGTCATCCCGCTGTTCATCACGAACCTGCTGGACGGCAGGAAGGTCCCGCTGTACGGCGACGGCGGCAACGTCCGCGACTGGCTGCACATCGACGACCACGTCCAGGGCATCGAGTTGGTGCGCACCAAGGGGCGGGCCGGTGAGGTCTACAACATCGGCGGCGGCACCGAGCTGTCCAACAAGGAGCTGACCGCCCTGCTGCTGGATGCGTGCGGCGCCGACTGGGACACCGGCGTCGAGTTCGTCGCCGACCGCAAGGGCCACGACCGCCGCTACTCGGTGGATTGCGGCAAGTCGCGTGCGGAGCTGGGCTACGAGCCTCGCAAGGACTTCGCCACCGGCCTTGCGGAGACGGTCACCTGGTACCGCGAGAACCGAGCCTGGTGGGAGCCGCTCAGGGAGCGCGCGGCGCTGTGACCACCACTTGGCTGATCACCGGCGCCGCCGGAATGCTCGGGCAGGACGTCCTGGCGCGGCTTCGCCGGGACGGCGAGACCGCCACAGGCCTGGACCGTGGCAGTCTCGACATCACGGACGCCGCGATGGTGCACGACGCGGTCGACGCACACCGGCCCCGGGTCGTGGTCAACTGCGCCGCCTGGACGGCCGTCGACGACGCGGAGGCACGCGAGGCGGACGCCCTGCGGGTCAACGGCGACGGGCCCCGGCACCTCGCCGAGGCGTGCGTGAGGACGGGGGCCCGGCTGATCCAGGTGTCGACGGACTACGTGTTCGCGGGCGACGCCACCGGCCCCTGCGCCGAGGACGCCGCGACGGCACCGCGCAGCGCGTACGGCCGTACCAAGCTGGCGGGCGAACGGGCCGTACTGGCTGCGCTGCCCGAGGCGGGGTACGTCCTGCGCACGGCCTGGCTGTACGGGGCGGGCGGAGGCAATTTCGTCGACACGATGATCGGTCTGGAGTCGGTCAGGGACACCGTCGACGTGGTCGACGACCAGCGCGGACAGCCCACCTGGACGGTGGACCTGGCGGACCGGCTGGTACGGCTCGGGCGGGCCGCCCTCACCGGTGGCGCGCCCGCCGGGGTGTACCACGGCACCAGCGGCGGGGACACGACCTGGTTCGGACTGGCCCGGGAGGTCTTCCGGCTGCTCGGCGCGGACCCCGGACGCGTCCGGCCGACGAGCAGCGCCTCCTTCCCGCGGCCGGCTCCCCGCCCGGCGTACAGCGTTCTGGGACACGCCGGCTGGCGCCGGGCGGGGATCGAACCGATCCGCCCCTGGCGCGAGGCGCTGCGGGAGGCACTTCCGGCTCTGCTCGAAGAGAAGAAAGGTTCAGCCAGGTGAGCTCGAGGATTCAGCCGACCGCCCAGGTCGACGAGACGGCCGCGGTCGGTGACGGAACGACCGTCTGGGATCTGGCGCAGATACGGGAAGACGCCCGGCTGGGCAGCGGGTGCATCGTGGGCCGGGGAGCGTACGTCGGCCCGGGCGTGCGGATCGGGGACAACGTGAAGCTCCAGAACTACGCGCTGGTCTACGAACCGGCGGTGCTCGGTGACGGCGTCTTCGTCGGTCCGGCGGCGGTGCTCACCAACGACCACTCCCCCCGTTCGGTGGACCCGCAGGGCCGGCTCAAGCGCGCCGGCGACTGGGAGGCCGTGGCGGTGGTGGTGGCCGAAGGGGCGTCGCTGGGAGCCCGTTCGGTGTGCGTGGCACCGGTGCGCATCGGCCGCTGGGCGTTGATCGCGGCGGGTGCCGTGGTGACCCGGGACGTGCCGGACTTCGCGCTCATGGCGGGCGTTCCGGCGCGCCGGATCGGCTGGGTCGGCCGGGCCGGCGTCCGCCTGGTCGAACGTGAAGGCGAGCCGGGTGGATGGAAGTGCCCCGAGACAGGCACGCTGTTCGACGAGAAGGACGGTCAACTCGTCGAACAGGCCTGATACTTCGGTTTCCCGCGAAACGCAAATGCTCGAACATCTACCGGCATAACATGTGTGCGAAGTGTGCAGTCCGAGCACAATGAGCGCACGTACCAGTAGTGCCCAGGGGGGGGTTACGGGTGGGGACAGTTGTGCCTGAAGCGAGGAGCGGCATCCGCTCCGACGCCTGACACCGGCCTTGCCTTTCCGCCGCCCGGCCGTCCGGCCGCGGCGAACACAAGCCTGCGCACATGAGGACCCACAGGGGGGTCGGTGTGTCCGAACGATGACCATCACACGTCTGACGGCGCTCGGGCGTGAGGAGCCGGCGCTGCTCGCCCTCGCCCACCGACTGCTCGCAGTCGCCGAGTCGGGACTTCCGTCGATGCTGCTCCCCGGCGGTGAGGCCTTCGCCTTCACCATGGCCGGACGGCAGGCGCCCGACGGCTCCTGGGCCCTGGAGCGCCGCGGGACCAGCACCCGGTACGCGGCCATCACCGCGCTGGGGGTCCGGTTCCTGCCCGAGGAACGCCAGCGAGCGGTGCTCGGCGGCCGTACCGCCGAGGAGTTCACGGGACTGCTGATCGAGTCACTGCCCGCGGTGACCAACCTCGGTGACGCCGCGCTCATCGCGTGGGCCGCCGCCGAGACCGGGCACCCCAAACTGTCCGACGCCGTCGCGCGGGTGGACGCCCTGGACGAGGACGGCCGGCCGCAGTACACCGTCGAGGCGGCCTGGGTGCTGTCCGCGCTCGCGGCGGCTCGCGACACGGTCGATGTGGAGAGACGTTTCACCGCAGCTCGCGACCGTCTGCTGCGGGCCCGGATCGGGGACAGCCCGCTGTTCCCGCACGCGACCGGGCCCGGCCTGGTCCCGTGGTACCGGGCACACGTGAGCTGTTTCGCCGACCAGACGTACCCGCTGCAGGCTCTGGCCCGCGCGCACGCCGGTGCCGGCGGAGGCGGCGATCCGCAGGCGCTGGCCGCGGCCGAGGCGTGCGCGGCGCGCATCTGTGAGCTGCAGGGCGACGGCGGGCAGTGGTGGTGGCACTACGACGCGCGCACCGGCGGTGTGGTGGAGGGTTACCCGGTCTACAGCGTCCACCAGCACGCGATGGCGCCGACCGCCCTGTTCGATCTCGCCGATGCCGGCGGCACCGACTTCGGCGCGGCGATCCGCAAGGGCCTGCGCTGGATGACGGACGTGCCCGAACTGGCCGAACGCCCGCAGCACCGGGAACCGTTGATCCTCGACGGGCTCGGTGTCACCTGGCGCAAGGTCTACCGGGGCGACCCGAAGAAGGCCGTACGCGCCGCCCGGGGACTCGGCACCCGGGTCGCTCCGAACCTGCGGTTGAGGTCCCTGGACCGGTTGTACCGCCCCGTCTTCGTGGACCGCGAATGCCGGCCGTACGAATTCGGCTGGATGCTTCATGCCTGGCAGGGGGGCCGGATATGAGCGAGCGTCGGACCCTGTTCGGGGTCGAGCTGGACCCGCTGACCATGGACGAGACCGTGCAGCGCTGCCTGGCCGCGGTGCGGGACGGCCGACAGCTCGAGATCGGGGTGGTCAACGCCGCGAAGCTGGTGAACATGCGGCGGGACGACCGGCTCGCCAGGGCCGTGGCCGGTTGTGATCTCGTCCTGGCCGACGGACAGGCCGTGGTCTGGGCCGGCCGCGTGCTGCGCGCGCCGCTGCCGGAGCGGGTGGCCGGAATCGACCTGTTCATGCGGCTGCTGGCCGAGGCCGAATCGGCAGGCATGTCGGTGTACTTCCTCGGTGCGAGGCAGGAGGTCCTGGAGCGGATGCTGCGCCGGGTGGCCGACCGCTTCCCCGACCTGAAGGTGGCCGGCAGCCGCAACGGCTACTTCGACGACTCCCAGCAGGCGGCCGTCGCGGACGCGATCGCCCGCAGCGGCGCCCAGATGCTGTTCCTCGGCATGACCTCGCCGAAGAAGGAGATCTTCACCGCCGCCCACGGCGCCCGCACCGGCGCCCGCGTCGTGCACGGCGTCGGCGGCTCCTTCGACATCCTGGCGGGGGTCACCAAGCGGGCCCCCGAGTCCTGGCAGCGGTGGGGACTCGAGTGGCTCTACCGCGCCCTGCAGGAGCCGCGCCGCCTGGGCAGACGCTATCTCACCACCAATGGCGCCTTCCTTCTCATGACGGCGCGGGAGTTCGTCCGCCTCACCCCGTCGCCCGCTTCCGCGAACAGGAGTCACTGATGCGCGTCGTCGTGGTCGGACAGGGATACGTCGGCCTGCCGCTGGCCATCCGGGCCGCCGAGGTCGGCCACGAGGTGATCGGCTACGACGTCGACTCCCGGCGGATCAAGAGCCTGGCCGCCGGTGAGTCCTTCGTCGAGGACGTCTCCTGCGAGCGGATCCGCGCGGCCCTGGACGCAGGCACCTACCGCCCGAGCGAATCGGCCCGCGACTGCGGCGGTTTCGACGTCGCCGTGGTGACCGTCCCGACCCCGCTGCATGAGGGCACTCCCGACCTGCGCTACATCAAGGAGTCGGCGGTCACCCTCGCCCGCTATCTGCGTCCCGGGGCCACGGTCGTCCTGGAGTCGACCACCTACCCCGGCACCACCCAGGAGCTGTTCGCCCCGATCCTGGAGGACGGCTCGGGACTGACCGCGGGCTCCGACTTCCACCTCGGGTACAGCCCCGAGCGGATCGACCCGGGAAACACCGTGTGGGGCTTCAAGGAGACACCGAAGGTCGTCTCCGGCGTCGACACCGCCTCGCTCGAGGCCGTCCAGGACTTCTACGGGCAACTCGTGGACACCACCGTGCCGGTGAGCTCGCCCAAGGAGGCCGAACTCGCCAAACTGCTGGAGAACACCTTCCGCCATGTGAACATCGCGCTGGTCAACGAGATCGCGATGTTCGCCCACCATCTGGACATCGACGTGTGGCAGGCCATCGACGCCGCCTCCAGCAAGCCGTTCGGCTTCATGAGGTTCACACCCGGCCCGGGCGTCGGCGGCCACTGCCTGCCGATCGACCCCTCGTACCTGTCCTGGCGGGTCCAGCGCGAACTCGGACAGAGCTTCCGCTTCGTCGAACTGGCCAACGACATCAACAACCACATGCCCGAGTACGTGGCGCGCCGCATCAGCGACCTGTTCAACGAAAGACGCCGGTCCGTGAACGGCTCGCGCGTCCTGCTGCTCGGCCTGGCGTACAAGAAGAACACCGGCGACGCCCGCGAGTCGCCCGCCCTGCGCATCTCCCAACTGCTGCTCGACATGGGCGCCCAGGTCAAGGCGGCGGACCCGCACGTCGTCGAGAGCCTTCCCGTGGACGCCCGGCTGGTGCGGGTGGAGCCGACGCCGCAGGAGCTGGCGGACGCCGACGTGGTGGTGCTGCTCACCGACCACGACGGCTTCGACTACGACCTCGTCGCCGAGCACGCCCCGTTCGTACTCGACTGCCGTCGACGGCTGCCGTCCGGACCCACGATCGAGGTGCTCTGAGCCATGCCGCGCATCGTCTGCGTCGCCGGGGCGCGCCCCAACTACATGAAGATCAAACCGGTGATGGACGCCCTGGAGCGCCGGGGCGCCGAGGTGGTCCTCGTCCACACCGGGCAGCACTACGACCCGGCCATGAACGACGTGTTCTTCGCCGACCTCGGCATCCGGCCGCCCGACCGCTTCCTCGGGGTCGGATCCGGCACGCACGCCGAGCAGACCGGCCGCGTGATGACCGCGTTCGAGCCCCTCCTCGACGAGATGTCCCCGGACGTCGTGGTCGTGGTCGGCGACATCAACTCCACTCTGGCCTGCGCCCTGGTCACGGCCAAGGCCGGACCGCTGCTGGCCCACGTCGAGGCCGGCCTGCGCAGCCGCGACTGGAGCATGCCGGAGGAGGTCAACCGCGTCGTCGCCGACCGCGTCAGCGACTACCTGCTGGCTCCCTCGCCCGACGCCGTCGAGAACCTGCGCGCGGAAGGGTACCGGGAGGACCAGATCCACCTCGTCGGCAACGTCATGATCGACACGCTGCTGGCCAACCTGGAACGGGCCAGGGCCTCGGACGTCCTCGACCGATACGGCCTGACCAGAGGCGAGTACGGTCTGGTCACCCTGCACCGCCCGGCCAACGTGGACGACCCAGAGGTCCTCGCCGGGCTTCTGAAGGCACTGGGCGAGACAGCCGGGCGCTGCCCGCTCCTGCTGCCCGTGCACCCGCGTGCGGCGGGACGGCTGGACGGTACCGGCGTGCCCGCGGGCATCCGGCTCGTGCCGCCCGCCGGATACCTGGACTTCATCGCCCTGCAGGACTCCGCCCGCCTCGTGCTGACCGATTCCGGGGGCATCCAGGAGGAGACCACCGCGCTCGGCGTGCCGTGCGTGACCCTGCGCGACAACACCGAACGGCCCATCACCGTGGAACAGGGCACCAATGTGCTCGCCGGGCGGGATCCTGCCCGGATCGTGTCCGTCGTGAACCGGGTGCTGGACGAGCCGCCCGCGCCGCGCCGGCCCGACCTGTGGGACGGTCGCGCGAGCGACCGCATCGCCGGGGTGCTGCTGGGGGGAGGCACCGCCGGCACCCGGCCGAGGCCCACCGAGCGGACGTCCCCCGTATGATCCGCTCGCGTCATGCTCGTCGAACGTCAGGTCGCTAGGGGGACCACCACCATGGATCTCGCGGAGATCGTCCGGGTCATGCGCAGGCGCTGGTACGTCCTGCTGCCCGGACTACTGCTGACCGCCGTCCTGACCGTGGCCGTGGCCCTGCTGGTCCCGGTCACCTACCAGTCGCAGAGCACGGTGGTCCTGCTGAACTCCCAGAAGGCGACCCTGGCCTACGACGGCAACCCCTTCCTCAGCACCCAGACCTCGCTCACCGGTATGGCCGACAGCCTGGCCCGGAACCTCAACTCCGACGCGTCCGTCCGGGAGTTGAAGTCCCGTGGCCTCACCGGCACGTTCGAGGCCAAGCTCGCCGACAACGCCCAGGGTCCGCTGATGTGGCTCACGGTGACCGGCACGGACGAGGCCGCGGTCCTGTCCTCCGACCGCGTCCTGACCGCGTACGCCGAGGAACGGCTGGACCAGTTCCAGAAGCAGCAGTCGGTCGCCCCGAAGGCGATGATCCGCATGACGACCATCGTGCCTCCGCAGAACCCGGTGGCGCAGACCAAGACCCGGCTCGAATACCTGGTCCTGGCCGGGTGCCTGGGCCTGGTGCTGAGCCTGGTCGCCGTCTTCTACGTGGAGGCGCGCCGCAGGTCGCGCACACCGGTGCGGCCTGACGAACCGGTGCAGCCGGTCCCCGCCCCCGAGCCGGGGGCCGGGGAACCGGCCGCGGACCAGACGATGACCCTCCGGCCGCCGCCCACCTGGTCGCAGTCCACCGGGAACGGGCCGGCCGCCGAGCCGGGGGCCGCCCGGCCCGCCATGGCCGTGGCGCCCGCCGCCGAGCCGCTCGACGAGGAGTCGACTCATGGACAGCGTTCGCACACCGGACAGCGGGACCGCTGAACCGAGCGACACCCCCGCTCCCGCGACCCTGGGCCGCAAGGTCCGCAACGCGGCCCGCTGGAGCCTGATCAACACCGTCGTCATGCGCCTCGGCAACTTCGCCACCGGCATCCTGCTGGCGCGCTTCGCCCTCGGACCGGCCCAGTGGGGTGTCTACGGCATCGCCCAGACGGTGCTCCTGGTCCTGCTCTCCGCCAACGAACTCGGTGTCGGCCTGGCCATCATCCGCTGGGACGGCGACCCCCGCCGCTTCGCGCCGACCGTGCTCACCCTGGGCGCGGCGTCCAGCGGGCTGCTGTACGCCGTCCTGTTCGTCTCGGCGCCGGCCGTGGCCGGGCTGCTCGGCTCGCCCGAGGCCGCGGGCGTCCTGCGGGTGATGTGCCTGTGCGTGGTGACGGACGGGGTGGCCCAGGTGCCCGCCGGCTTCCTGGCCCGGGAGTTCGCCCAGGGCAGGCGCATGCTCGTCGACGCGGCCAACTTCCTCGTCAGTACCGCCGTCACCCTGGCGCTGGCCTTCGCCGGCTGGGGCGCGATGAGCTTCGCCTGCGGCGCGGTCGCGGGCAACGTCGCCGCCCTGATCGGCTGCGCCCTGGCCGCGCCCGGCACCCTGCGATTCGGCTGGGATCCCGAACAGGCCCGTGCGCTGCTGAAGTTCGGGCTGCCCCTGGCCGGCGCGAGCCTGCTCGCCCTCGCCGTCGTGAACGTGGACACCCTGGTCGTCGGCTCCTCCCTGGGCCAGGTCTCGCTCGGCTTCTACGTCCTGGCGTTCAACATGTCCGGCTGGCCGGTGCGCATCGTGTCCGAGGCGGCCCGACGTGTCTCGTTCGCCGGCTTCTCCCGGCTCGCCGACTCCCCGCAGGCCCTCGCCCAGGGCTTCAGCCGCGCCCTGGGAGTGCTGGTCGCCGGCACCGTCCCCCTGTGCGTGCTGCTCGGGGGCCTCGCCGCCCCGGTGGTGCACCTCGTGTACGGGAGCCGCTGGCTGCCCGCCGCCGCCGCGCTGCCGTGGCTGATGGCCCTCGGCCTGATCCGTATCGGCTGCGAACTCGCCTACGACTGCCTGGTCGCCACCGAGCAGCGCCGTGCTCTTCTGCTCGTCCAGGGGCTCTGGGTCGTGGCGCTCGTCCCCGTCCTCCTCGTCGGCGCACGCCTGGGCGGCATCGTCGGCGTCTCCCAGGGCCACGTGCTGGTCGCCGGCTGTCTCGTGGTGCCCGCCTTCCTGCATGCCCTCGGCCGGGCCGGGATCGGTCTCGTCCCGATGGCCCGGGCCTGCGCCTGGCCCTTGCTCGCGGGAGTCGTGATGGCCCTGGTGCTCCTTGCCGCGAAGCGGTTCCTCGGCGAGAGCACCCTCGCGCTCTGCGCCGTCGGTGCCGCCGCCCTGGTCTGTTACGTGCTGTGTGTCCTGCCCGGCCGCCGCATCCTGCTCGGCTCCCGCACCGTGGAGACCGCATGACCCGGTTACGCCGACTGCTCGCCGTCCTGGCGCTCGTGCTGGCCACCGCCTGCGCCGGCGGCGCTTCCCCTCCTCCCCGTGAGGACGGGAAGGAGACCGCTCACTCCGGTGCCGGGCGCACGGACACGCCTCACGCGGGACCCGCGGCACCCGGGGAAGCGGGTTTCCCCGACGCCCGCAGCACCGGCCCCCGTGTCCCCCTCACGCCCCACGCCACCGGCGACATGACCGTCAGGACCGACGGGGCCGTCATCAAGGGATGGGACATCACCGGCTCGCTCGACATCTACGCGAACGACGTGACCATCGTGGACACCAGGATCACCTCCGCCAACTGGTGGGGGGTCAACCTGCGCCCCGGCCACAGCGGCCTGCGGATCCTGCACACCACCATCACCGCCGTCCCCGGCAAGGGCCCCGACAACGGCGGCGTGGACTACGCCGTCTCCAACATGGGGACCAGCTCCGTCGAGGTCGGCTGGTGCGACGTCTCCGTCTTCGGCAACGCCCTCTCGATGGGCCAGGGCGACATCCACGACACCTACGTGCACGACCTCGTCCCCTTCCGCAACACAGGCGGCGAGTGGCAGCACACCGATGCGGTGATCAGCGGCGGAGGCGGAAAGGGCAAACTGATCATCCGCCACAACACCTTGCTGAATCCCGTCTCCGTCGACCGCGGGGCCTCCGCGAGCATCGGCCTGTTCGCCGACACCGGCCACGTCTCCGACACGGTCGTCGACGGCAACCTGCTGGCCGGGGGCGCGTACGCCCTCTACGCCGGCGGCAAGGGCGCCACCGGGATCACGGTCACCGACAACGTCTTCTCGACGCGGTACCACCACAACGCCGGGGGCTACGGAGCCGTCACCGCCTGGAACGCCGGCGGCAACGGCAACGTCTGGCGCGGCAACAGGTTCTCCGACGGCACCCCCATCACCCCCGAGCCGGCCGGCTGAGGAAGAGGATCATGCGACGCATCGCCCGCGCCCCCTGGGAACTCCTCAAGCGCAGCTTCGGCTGGCTCGTCCTCTTCGAGCTCCGCAACAAGATCCTCCTCGCGCCCTCCGCGCTGCGGCTGCGCCGCTTCGAGACCGCCGAGACCCGCCGCCTCGCGGCTGCCGCCGCCGGCCTGCCCGCCGGTCTCGTCGCCACGGTCATCGCCACCCACCGCCGTCCCGACCAGCTGCGGGCGGCCGTGCGCTCGGCCCTCGCCCAAACCGTACGCGACCAGGTGGTGGTCGTGGTCGACGACGGCGCCGGCCTGCCGGAACTTCCGGACGATCCACGGCTGTGCGCCGTCTCGCTGGCGCGCAACACCGGCGTGGCCGGCGTGGTGCGCAATGTCGGCATCCGCCTGACCCGTTCGCGGTACGTGGCCTTCCTGGACGACGACAACCTGTGGGAACCCGACCATCTGGAGCGCGCGCTGGCGGTCCTGGGGGCTCCCGGCGGGCCCGACGGCGTCTACACCGCGCTCCGCCGCGTCCTGCCGGACGGGACCGAGCGGGACGTCCTGTCCGTCCCGTTCGACCGCCGCCGGGCCGGGCGGGAGTCCTTTCTGGACACCAACGCGTTCGTCGCGCGACGCAACGGGTCGCTGCACTTCAGCCGACTGCGGCGGACGCCGGACGTGCTTCCGCGTGAGGACTGGGAGCTCGTCCACCGCTACAGCCGCCGCCACAGCGTGCGGCACGTGCCGGACGCCACCGTGCGGTATCTGGTGAACCCCCACAGCTTCTACACGACTTGGTCCGGCTGATCCTGCGCCCACCGGGTGTCACGGTCCCGGCGTGACCCGCAGTGCGCCCGGCGTTAGCAGGGCGGTCGCCGCCGCGCGGCTGGCCCGCCTGCCGAGGGCGGCCCGCGACGCCTCGCGCAGGAACACGGCACCCCTGAAGCACACGGTCGCCAAGGCCCCGTGGCGCCGCCCGTACAACCGCACGCGGTTGAGGGTGAGCAGGGTCCACAGCCGGGGCGAGACCCGGGAGTCGCCGCCCAGGTGGACGGCCTCGGCCGTCGGCTCCAGCCGGGTGGCGTGTCCCAAGTCCCTGGCCCGCAGGCAGTACTCGGTCTCCTCCGAATAGAGGAAGAAGGACTCGTCCCACGGCCCGCAGTCGGCCAGACAGTCCGCCGAGACGGCCATCAGCGCGCCGGTCGCCCAGTCGGCGCGCGTGGGCCGCCGGTACGCGGCGGGGTCGGTGACGAGTTCGCTCAGACGGGGGAAGCGCCCGGCCCGGCGGTTGCCGATGAGGGCCTCGCCGAGCGCCCGGGACACGCTCGACTCGCGGCGCAGCGAGTAATGGGGGGTGTCCCGGCCCTCCTCGTACAGGAGCGGGACGGCGATGCCCACTCCGTCACCGAGCCCGTCGACGAGCCGCTCGGCGCAGCCCTGACGCATACGGATGTCGGGGTTGCAGATCAGCACGGCCCCATAGCCGCCGTCCCACTCCTCGGCGGCGCCCAGCGCCGCGTTGACACCCGCGGCGTACCCGGCGTTGCGGCCGGTCTGGACGACGGTGGCGTCGGGGGCCAGCGCGTGGAGCACCTCGACGGTGTCGTCGGCGGAGTCGTTGTCGGCGACGAAGAGCCGCCAGTCGAGGCCCGCCATGCCGTGCGGAAGCGCGGCGAGGAACCCGGGGAGCACCGAGGCGCTGTTCCAGGTGACGACGATGACGGCGACGCGGTTCAACGGGTCTCCAGGAGTTCGGGAAGCTGGGCTTCGAGGTCGTCTCGGGCCGCCGGGACGGCGGCGGCAGCCGCCTCGCGCCGGGCGAAGCCCAGATAGCTGCCGCCCGCGCCCAGCATCAGGAAGAACATGCCGGCGAACATCGGGAAGCTCAGTGAGTCGAAGGTGGCGCTGATGACCAGGGCGACCACCGACGAGGCGAAGAACGCCTGCCCCAGTTCCCGGTCGGACTCGGTGCGGGCCAGCCGCCGTACCGCGCCGCCGTGGTGGATTCCGGTGACGAACAGGACGAGCAGCGCGACGATCCCGAGCACACCCATCTCGGCCAGGGCCAGCATGTACTGGTTGTCCGTGAAGAAGTAGAGGTCCGGTGTGAAGGTCCCGAAGCCCCGCCCGAACAGCGGATGCTCCTTCAGGTAGGGCACGATCGCGCTGTACTTGACCGTCCGCGCCTGGGTGCTGCTGTCGGAGTTGGACAGGAACGACGCGAACAAACCGGTGATCGTGCCGATCAGCCCGGGAATGAGCACCTTGAAGACGGCCACGGAGGCCGTCATCACACCGATCGCGGCCCAGCGCCGGGCCGGTTTCCAGCGCGGCACCATCACCAGGGCGACCAGCAGCAGACCGATGATCGAGGTCCGCGACACCGTCAGGGGCAGCGCTCCGGCCATGAGCGCCACCGGTCCCCAGCGGCGCAGCACATGGAGGTGACGGCGTACGGGATCCAGGGCCTGCTGGATCGCGAAGGGCAGCAGGATCGCCAGCATGCCGGCGAACTCCAGCGGCTGGGCCGTGGTGGCCCGGGGCCGGGTGAAGGCGCCACGGTCCATGACGCTCACCTGGGCCACGCTCGTCTGCAGGCCGGGGACGTGGAGGGAGTCGGCGACGTTGGTCGCCGCGAAGAAGTCGTAGAAGCCGATCGCGGCGACCACGGATCCCAGCACCACCACCCGGCGCATGAGGACGTCGAGCCGGCCGCGGTCCTGCACGCCCGCCGAGGTCAGGACGACCAGCGCCACCCACACCAGGAACCCGATCAGCCCGCGGTCGGCGCCGAGGACCTCCTCGTGCGAGCTGTCGCGCATCGCGTCCGCGACGTACGCCACCAGGACGGCCACCCCGAGCCCGCACATCGCGATCCGGACGGGCCTGGTTCCCGGCGCGGGAAGGATGCGGCCGCCGAGCCAGGTCGCGAGGTACCACAACAGTCCGAGCAGGGCGAAGACGTTGGCCGGGGTGCCGACGCCGCCGAGCGCGGGCAGGGCCAGGTTCGACGGAATGAAGAAGGCCAGCACCAGATAGACGGTGAGGATCGCGGTGGCGTCGACCCGGCGGTTCAGCCAGCCCGCTCGTGCGCCGTGGACGGCGAGGGCCTTCCGGGGGCGCGCAACCGCCCTCCTGCCGCCCTGGCGCCGGCGGCGCACCACCGCGACGCCCTCCATCAGGATCGACAGCAGGAACGCGCTGACGACGCCCAGGATGACGACGGCCGCGATGTCCTGGTAGCGGCTCTTCGACTTCGCCACCGGGGTCTGCGGCAGGACGACGCTCGCGGTCTGCACCGTGTAGGCGGGAGGGACCTTGGAGGCGGCCTGCAGCACGTTCAGCTGCTCGCCCGCGAAGGCGGTGAGGGTGTCGGTCTCCTCGAGCACCTTCGCCCGGTCGGTTCCGGTGACGCCGAGCAGAAGCAGCGGGCTGTCGCTGGCGGGCGCGAATCCCGCGGTGTAGGGGTCCGTGACGCCCCGGCTGTGCAACTCCCTGGCGGCGTCGTCCGATTCGAGCGCCCTGATCAGCACGTCGGCCGTGACGATGAGCGAACCACCGGCGTTCGAGATCGGGTTGCCGAACGTGGGGGCCAGCCGCGCGACGGCAGAGGAGTCCAGCAGCGCGACCGAGCTCTGCGACTGGTAGGAGACGGGGACGGTCGCGTACAGGTACGCGCCACCGAGCAGGCTGAGCACGGTGAAGGGCACCATGAAATACCAGCGTCTGCGGAGAATGGCCCATATCTCACCGAGGCTCATGAACCGTTCCTCCGTTCGGTGGCACACCGCCGCGCGTCCTGCCAGTATCGGGGGCGACGGAAGGATCTCGCATGTCGCCCGGGAACGTCGCCGACGCGCTGCTTCGCCGCTGGTACGTCCTGGTGGCCGCGCTGCTGCTGACGGCCGCCGGGGCGTACCACGTGGTGCGCCCCGCTCCCCAGTACGTCGGCTCCGCGGTCATCGTCCTCAAGCCGCCGGTGACGCAGAACCAGCCCAATCAGCTCACCAATCTGCAGCCGCCGCTCGCGGTGGTCTCCTACGCGGTGGTGCAGCAACTGCAATCTCCCGCCGGTGTCAGGGAGTTGAGCGCGGTGGGTGTCCACGGGACCTACCACCTCGTCCCCCGGAACAGCGGTACCAGCGCGACGCCCCGCTATCTGATCCCGTCCCTGCAGGTGCAGTCCCGGGCGTCCGACGCCGGCTCCGCGGTGGCGGCGGTGCGCCGCATCATCGGCGTCTACGTCAGACATGTCGACGCGCTGCAGACGGCCCAGGCAGTCCCGGCCGGTTCGCGGATCACCGCCTCCGTCCTGACCTCCCCGAGCGCCGCCCGGGTGCTGGGCAACAAGAGCAGGGGCCTGGCGGGTACGACGCTGCTGGGCCTGGCCGGCGGCGTTCTGGGCGCGTTGTGGCTGGACCGGTACGCCCTCCACCGCCGGAAGCTGCCCCCGGGCCGCCGCCCGGTGCCCGGTCCGGTGCCCGCGGCCGGCTGAACCGTTCTGCCCGCTCATCAGATGCCGCGGCGCTTCCACGACTCCCACCACAGCCACTCCCGCCCCCGCTCGGCCACGGCCGACCACACCAGCGGCTGCAGGTACGGCATCACCGCCGGACCGACCCGCCTCCGCAGCCGCAGCGCCCGGTACTCGGGCAGCGCCGCGTATCCCGGCAGGCACTCCTCGGCGAACGCCACGCACGCGTCGACCGGCACGACGTGGGTGCGCCCCCGGTCGTAGGCCCGGTAGGCCCGGCGCAGCGCGAAGCGGGCGAGCCGGGTGTGGACCTCGTCGGCCAGGCGCTCGGCGTGGGGCAGTCGGTCGGCGCACTTGGCGAGCACGGAGTCGAACGCCACGAGACGCTGGCGCAGGTCGTCGAGCTGACCGCCGAAGTCGGTGGTGGACATGTTCTGGCCGTGGACGCGGTAGAAGGCCTGGTCGGCACCGCGTATGTAGCCGACGTCGGCGTGCGCGGCGAGCCGCATCCACATCTCGATGTCGCCGGCGTGGGGAAGGGCCGGATCGTAGCCGCCGACCGTGCGCTGGAGGCTGGTGCGGACGACGACTTCCGGTGAGGTGATGCAGCCGGTGCCCTCGCGGAACCGCCGTTCCAGCCACCACTGGCCGGGGTAGACGATCGAGCCGGTGCTCTGCGTGCGGGCCCGCGGCAGGGGGCCGCCGTGCGTGAAGCGCAGGGGGCGCCCGTAGGCGAACCCCGCCTCGGGATGGGCGTCCAGCAGGGCGGCGGCCCGCGTCAGCGCGCCCGGGACGAGTCTGTCGTCGGCGGAGAGGAGGGCGACGTAGTCGCCGTCGGCCCACTCCAGGAGGCCCTCGTTGTAGGTGGCGATGTGGCCCTTGTTGGTCTCGTGGACGCGGACTTCGATCCGGGGGTCGGCGGCGGCGAGCTTGTGCGCGGTCTCCGCCGAGTCATCGGGTGAGGCGTCGTCGATGACGAGGACCCGGACGTCGACGCCGTCCTGCTCGTCCAGGACGCTGCTCAGGCAGTCGGCGAGGAAGTGGCCGTACTTGTAGCAGGGGATCACAACGCTGACGGTGCTCATCGATGCGGGAAGCCAATCCCCGGTGACCGGTCTTTGGCCGCGCTCGGCGGGAGACCGGTCACCGGTGGGTTCTGGGCGGTCAGTTCTTCTTCGTCTTGTGCACGGTCCTGCTGGTCAGGGTCCAGCTGCGGGACGTCACCGGACGGCGGTGCCCGTCCCGGGCCGTGACCGTGACCTTGAACCGTGTGCCGTCCGGCAAGGGAGCCGAGAGGTGGACGGACATCCGGTGGGTGGCCCGGTCGTAGGAGGTGACTGCCGTGACGTGGAGTTTCCTGGCGGCGGCCGCCTGCGGGCCGGACAGGACGGTGACGGTCGCCTGGACCGAGGACACCGCGGCCCCGGTGGGCAGCGTCACGACGAGGGGGCTGCACGCGTCGGCGGTGTGCGTCACCGAGGACGTGGTCACCTCCGAGGCGGTGGGTGCCGACAGCATCGCGTTCGGGTCGTCGGCGGTGAAGACGGGCCCGACCCAGTAGTTCGCGGAGCCGTAGGAACCGTTGGGGAAGGCCGAGTCGGTGCCGTACCGGTAGAGCCCGTTGTGGTGGGCGGTGGTGTCGGCGGTGGCGGTCAGCGGATACGACTGGTGGGCGGCTGAGAAGTAGCCGCCGTCCACCGCGTAGTTGCCCTTCGGCGCGTGGTAGGAGACGACGTACGGAGTGCCGGCGGTGACGGCCACCGGGGTGGCGAAGGTCAGCTGCTGCCAGCCGGAGGCCGTCTCGCCCGTGAAGGTGCCGCTGGCGAGCAGCGTGCCGCTGTCGGACCAGAGGCTGCCGGTGTGGGTGCCGGTGTTGCCGGTGCCCTTGTAGAAGGTGACGCCGGTGACCCAGCCGTCCACCGAGGAGGTGAACCGGGTGCCGAGCTCGACGGAGTTGGCGTCGCCGGTCACGTCCGTGGTGGCCGGCACGGCGGAGGAGCTCCACAGCGAGCAGGGGCAGGTGACCGCGGGCGGGCTGGAACTGGTGGTGAAGGACCACGTGACCGCGTCCGGCATGGCGTTGCCCCACACATCCAAGGCCTGGACGGACGCGGTGTACACGGTGTGCAGCGCGAGTTGCGTCGAGGGGGTGAAGGTCGCCTTGTTCGACGCGGGGAAGGTGACGGCCCCCGGCACCGTGTCGCCGTCGGGGTCCTTCAGGCTGAACGTCACGCTGTCCGGGTCGACGGCAGAGCTGAAGACGGCCGACGCCGCCGCCGTGATCGACGCGTCGGTCGCCCCGGAGGTCGGGGAGGTCGAGGTGACGGTGGGCGGGGTCGTGAGGGCGTTCGAGGTGTCCAGCACCACGTCGACCCAGTAGTTGCTGCCGGAGGACTGCGAGGAAGGGAAGGCGCTGGCCGAGCCGTAGTGGTAGACGCCGTTGCCGCCGTCGGTGCCGTTCTTCAGCGCGGTGAGCGGGGCGAGGCCCGCGTCGCCGCCGGAGAAGTAGCCGCCGTCGTAGGAGTATCCGCCGTTGGGGGCGAAGTACGAGGCGACATAGGTGGTGTTGGCCTTGACGGTCACCGGGGTGGCGAAGTTCAGCTGCTGCCAGCCGGAGGCCGTCTCATTGGTGAAGGTGCCGGTGGCCAGGCGGGTGCCGGAGGCGGTCCACAGGCTGCCGGTGTGGGTTCCGGTGTTGGCGGGCGACTTGTAGAAGCGCACACCGGTGATCGAACCGGCCGTGGTGGTACGGAACTTGACGCCGAGCTCCACCGAGCTGCCGTCGCCCGCGTTCACGGTGCCGGGCACCGCCGAGGCCGGCCAGACGGTGCAGGGGCAGGCCTGGGGGCCGACGGTCAGTGGGAGGGTGGTGACGGCGCCGATGTTGACGCTGTCGTCGACCGCGCGGACCTCGATGGACGCCGAGCCCGGGGTCGTCGGGGTCCAGCTGTACTTCCAGGACGCCAGGCCGGTGGCGGCGTTCCAGGTCTTTCCGCCGTCCGTGGACACCTCCACGCGGGCCACCACGCCGCCGCCGGAGTCGGTGGCGGTGCCGGTGACGGTGACCGGCTTCAGCGCCGGGACCGTGATCCCGGAGGCCGGGCTCGTCACGGTGACCGTCGGGCCGGTGGTGTCGGTGGAGGCCGTGGCGGCGACCAGGTTGCTCTGCAGGGTCTTGGGCTGTACGCCCATGTCGGCGAGGACGTTCACGGTCGCCTGCTGCATGCGGGAGTCCTCGGTGACCACCGTGTCATCGGGGTTGTTCACCGGGATGTTGGTCAGGCCCCACGACCACTGCACGGTTCCCGAGCCGAACACCAGGGCCCCCGAGTCCGGGTCGCGGAACTCCACCAGACTGTGCGTCGCCGTGCCGTTGCCGTACACGTTGCCCCAGTCCATGCGGAGTTTGCCGTCGGCGATGTCCACGGTGGTGGACGACAGGTCGATCTCGCCGGCCGGCCTGGTGCTGTTGGTTATGTCGCTGTCCCACTCGTAGCCGAGGGTGCCGGTCGGGAAGGTGGCGGTCTGGCCGGCGGTGAGGCCCGCGACGGAGGTGTTGCGCCAGATCCGGTTCCTGCCGTACGAGCCGGGGACGGTGATGGCGTCGCTGCGGTAGCCGTTCACCTGGAACATGGAGCCGGTGAGGATGTTCGGCGGCTGGTAGCCCTGCCCGTACTGGGTGCTGGCCGGGTCCATCCAGGTGCCGGTCCAGATGCCGCTGGGGTCGGCGACGCCGTTGTTCTGCGCCATCTTGGTCATCTTGTAGCAGACCAGGGTCCGGTCCGCCGTTCCGGTGCCGTCGATGCTCGGGGCGAACCGGGTCTTCCAGAAGACCTCGTTGCCGCTGAAGAAGGCCTCCCGCACACCGGCCTTGCGGGCCGCAAGGACGTTGGAGTACTGGCTCTGCGTCCAGTACTCGTCGTGGCCGGAGGACATGTACACCCTGTGCTTCTTCAACAGGGTGGCGCCGCCCGGCGAGGACACGTCCACGCCGGACAGATAGCTGACGTCGTAGCCGTTGCGCTCCAGCCAGGACAGCATCATGTACTCGGAGCCGTAGATGCCGTTGTCGCCGCCGATGTCCAGCGGCCGGTTGTAGCTGACCTCGTAGGCGCGGCCGTCCGGTGCGGGCCCCGCGCCCCCGTACAGGTCCTGGCCCCCGTAGTCGTTGTACGCCTGCCAGGTCTGGTCGCTGGTCTGCACGACCATGTCCGAGGTGCTGGAGTCGTTGCGGACGACGAACGGGTACGGCATCAGGCCGTCGCCGTCGTTCTGCGTGAGGTTGGCGATGTACAGGCCGGACACGGCGTCGCTGGGGACCGTCCAGCTCGCGGTCACGGGCCAGTTGCCGCAGTCGACCAGACCGGTGCTGCTCTTGGTGGTGCAGTTTGCCGGTTTGGTGACGTAGTCGGCCGGATAGTTCACGGACGCCTGGGCCGGGGTCGACATCTCGCGCGCGCCGTCGCCGCCGTACCAGCCCAGCCGGTAGATCTCGATGTGGTACGAGACCTTCGACTGGACCTTGAACTGGACGGTGTCACCGGCCTGGACGCTCTCCTTGGTGGTGAACCCCTGAATGTCACCGTAGGCGTTGGGCGCGAACCAGTCGGACATCGGGCTGCCCGGCTTGGAGTTCTCGCAGACGATCGGGTTGGAGCCCGCTCCGCACGGATCGGACGCCGCCTGGGCGGGCACAGCCTGCGGGAGCACCGCCCATGTCAAAGCCGCTACGACGGCGAGGCGGACGCCCCGGATCCGTCTGGTCCATCTGTTCATGTGTACCTCTCAGCGGTGCTGTGCAGGACCGGCCCGTGGGAGCCGGGGTGGTACGTGGAGCCCGGGTCCGGTCAGGCGCGCAGCGCGTCGGTGAGCGTGTCGACGACGCGCTGCTGCTGGCCAGGGGTGATCTGCGGGTAGAGCGGCAGCGACAGGATCCGTTCGGCCGCCTTCTCGGCGTTCGGGAAGTCGCCCCTGGTGTGACCGAGGGGGCGGTAGGCCGGAGTGAGGTGGACCGGGGCCGGGTAGTGCACCCCGGCGCCGATCCCCTCGGCATTGAGCTTGCCCACGACGTCGTCACGGTCCGCCCCGGCGATCTGGACGACGTACAGGTGCCATACGTGGACGTTTCCGGCCGCCGTCGTCGGCAGCACGACCCGGCCCGTGGCCACCAGGTCGGCGAGCAGCGTGTCGTAGCGGGCCGCGGCCGCCCGCCGGGCGGCGTTGCCGTCCGCCAGCCGGGCCAGCTTCGCCCGCAGGACGACGGCCTGCAGCCCGTCCAGGCGGCTGTTGAAGCCGGGCATGTCGTGGCGGTACTTGGCGACGCCGCCGTGGTTGGCGATGGCCCGCACCCGGCCGGCCAGTTCCTCGTCGTCGGTCAGTACCGCGCCGGCGTCGCCGTAGGCGCCCAGGTTCTTGCCCGGGTAGAAGCTGGTGGCCGCGATACCGCCACTGCCCGGCGGCCGGCCCTCGCGGGTCGCGCCCTGGCACTGCGCGGCGTCCTCCACGACCCGTACGTGGCCGGGCAGTTGGCCCGCCAGCTCCCTCACGTCAGCCATCTGGCCGTAGAGATGGACGGGTACGACCGCGCGGGTGGCCGGGCCGACCGCGTCCAGCGCGGCCTGCGGGTCGAGCAGATGGCTGTCGGGCAGACAGTCCGCCAGGACCGGTCGCGCGCCGGTCCTGGCCACCGCTCCCGCCGTGGCGATGAAGGTGTTGGCGGGCACCACGACCTCGTCGCCGGGCCCGACACCGTGGGCCCGCAGGGCGAGTTCGACGGCGTCGGTGCCGTTGGCGACACCCACGCAGTGGGCGACGCCGCCGAAGTCGGCGTACTCGCGCTCGAACCGGCGGACCTCGTCGCCTCCGATGAACGCGGTGCCGGCCAGGATCCGTTCGAACCCGGCCCGCACCTCGCCGGCGACCTCCTCGTGTGCCGCCTTGAGGTCCACGAGCGGAATCTGGTTCATGTCAGCGGTCCCCCACTACTGTTCGCCTCGCAAGTTCGTCGAGCGCGGGCGCGTCGGCCTCACGCAGTCGCCGGGCCGGGCTCCCCGCCCACACCTCGCCCGGCGGCACATCGCCGAGCACACCGCTCCCCATCCCGATCAGCGACCAGGCGCCGACCGTCGTGCCCTCCCTGACCAGGGCCCCGGAGCCCACGTAGGCCCCGCGCTCCAGCCGTGCGCCGCCGCCCAGGCGGACGCCGGACGCGAGCGTGACGTAGTCCTCGACCACGTCGTCATGGGTGAGGACGGCCTGCGGCATCACGGCGACGTGGGCGCCCACCCGCACGGCGGCGGTCAGCACGCAGTGCGCGAGCAGCACGGAGCCGGAGCCGACCTCGGACGTCGCCGACACCGCCGCCGTCGGGTGGATCACGGTGGCGTAGCGGCCGGTGGACAGGCCGAGCCGGCGGACCAGTCGGGCGCGGGCCGCGTAGTCCCCGGGGTTGCCGACACAGATCACCACCCGGGCGCCGGGCAGGTCATGGACCAGGTCGCAGCCGCCGAGAACGGGCACCCCGTCCACCTCGCCGCCGTGCAGCGCGGGGTTGTCGTCGAGGTGGCCGAGCAGCTCGACGTCGCCCGCGTCCCGTACCGCCTGTGCGGTCTCCCGGGCGAAGCCTCCCGCGCCGACGATCAGCAGCCCGCTCATCTTCGGGCCTGTTCGCGCAAGCCGGCCACGACCCGGTCCTGCTGGGCCTCGGTCATCGTGTGGAACAGGGGCAGGATCAGCGAGTCGCGGGTGATCCGCTCGGTGAACGGCAGCGGTGCGCGGGGGTGGTCGGCGTAGGCGGGTTCGAGGTGCGCGGCCATGATCCCGCGCCGGGCGGAGACGCCGGCCTCGGCGAGTGCGGTGAGCAGGCCGTCCCGGCCGACGGGGAAGTCCTCGTCCAGCAGCACCCAGTAGGACTGGAAGTTGCTCTGCCCGTGCGCGGGGTCGCGTACGGGGGTGAGGCCGTGGAGGTCGTGCAGCAGCGTGTCGTAGCGGGCCGCCAGCTCGCGCCGCCGGGCGATCATCGCGTCGAGCTTGCCGAGCTGGACCAGACCGACCGCGGCCTGGATGTCAGTCATCCGGTAGTTGAAGCCGACTTCCAGGTAGCTCTCCAGAACCGGCTTGTCACTCGCGTGGCGCTGCGCCGCCGAGGCGTTCATCCCGTGCTCGCGCAGCCGGCGCAGACGTGCCGCCCACTCGGCGTCGTCGGTGGTGATCATGCCGCCCTCGCCGGTGGTGACGAGCTTGCGGGGATGGAAGGACCAGGCGGCGAGCAGCGCGCCCTGACCGACGGGTTTGCCGCCGACGGTGGAACCGATGGCGCAGGCCGCGTCCTCGACCAGGGGAAGGTCCCAGTCGGCGCAGGCGGCTCGCAGGGCGTGCACGTCGGCCGGCACGCCGCCCTGGTGGACGGCGAGGACGGCCCTGGTGCGCGGAGTGCGGACCGCGTCGACGGTGGCCGCGGTCAGGTTGCCGGTGGCGAGGTCGACGTCGGCGAACACCGGCTCGGCGCCGACGTACCGTACGGCGTTGGCGGTGGCGATGAACGACAGTGAGGGCACCACGACCTCGTCGCCGGGCCCCAGTCCGAGCGCGACGAGCGAGAGGTGCAGGGCGGTGGTGCACGAGCTGACCGCGATGCCGTGCTCGGCGCCCACCCGCTCGGCGAAGGCCCGCTCGAAGGCGGCGACCCCAGGGCCCTGGGCGACCCATCCGGACAGCACCGCTTCGGAGGCGGCGCGGGCCTCCTCCTCGCCGAGCCAGGGGATCATCACCGGGATGCGGTCGGTGCTCACTTGGCCGCCTCCCGCTCCGCTCGCCACCACTCCACCAGGTCCCTGAGCCCCGTACGCAGGTCGATCCGCGCGGTGAAGCCGAGCCGCTCGGCGGCGTGCGAGGTGTCCGCGAGCCTGCGGGCCACGCCGTTCACCGCGCGGGCGGGCCCGTGCACCGGCTCCAGGCCCTGGGCCCCCATCGCCTCCAGCAGGCCGTGGGCGAGCTCCTTCAGTGAGGTCTCGGTACCGCTCGCGATGTTGAACACCTCGTCGGTGAGGTCCGACTCGGCGGCCAGCACATTGGCCCGTGCGATGTCGCGGACGTCCACGAAGTCCATGGTCTGCGTGCCGTCGCCGAGGATCAGCGGCGGCTCGCCCGCCTCGATGCGTTCCATCCAGCGGATGAGCACCTCGGTGTAGAGGCCGTGGATGTCCATCCGGGGGCCGTAGACGTTGAAGTAGCGCAGCGCCACGTAGTCCAGGCCGTACATGGCGTGGAAGCTGCGCAGCATGCCCTCGTTGAAGGCCTTGGCCGCCCCGTAGAACGTGTCGTTGTTGTACGGGTGGTGGCGCTCGGTCGTCGGGAAGGTCTCGGCCATGCCGTAGACGGACGCCGAGGACGAGGCGATCACCTTGGACACGCCGGCCTCGGCCGCGGCCTCCAGGACGTTGAAGGTGCCGTCGACCAGGACCTCGTTGGCGAGCCTGGGTTCCTCCGCGCACTGGGTGATGCGGATCGCGGCGAGGTGGAACACCAGGTCGGCGCCCTCGGTGGCCTTGCGTACGGTGTCGGCGTCCCGTACGTCGCCCTCGACGATCCCGACGGCGCCGCTCGGCAGGGCCCGGGCGAGATTGGCCCTCCGTCCGCGCACGAAGTTGTCCAGCACCACGATCTCGCGGGCGCCCCCCTCGGCCAGAAGGTCGACGAGGTTGGAGCCGATGGTGCCCGCTCCTCCGGTGACCAGGATCTTCTTGCCTCGTACGCTGCTCAACTAGCTTGCCCTCTCAGTGAATTGAGTTCCCTCAACGCCCGGCGCGCAGGCCGACGACCGCGCCCTTGAACTCCAGGCTCCGGGACGCCGCCTCGAGAATGTCCAGCACCCTGAGCCCTGCCCGTCCGTCGGTCAGCGGCGCCCGCCGTCCCCTGATCGCGTCGGCGAACTCCTCGACCATGCTGCGCAGCGCTTCCCTCTCGCCGATGGCGGGCGCGACCATGTCCCCGGACCGGTACGACACGAGCATCTCCCGGCGCTCGTCCGCGCCGATCTCCTGCGGCGCGGCCAGGTCCACGCCCCGGTCATAGACCGCCACGCGCTGCAGGGGGTTGAGGTCGTCCCAGATCAGGGTGCGTTTCGCCCCGCCCACCATGGTGGTGCGCACCTTGGTCGGGGACAGCCAGTTGACGTGCACGTGGGCGATGGCACCCGTGTTCAGCTGCAGCGTCAGATAGGCCACACAGGCCTGTCCCGCGCCGATCGGGTCTGCCCCGTGGGCGGCGACGGCCACCGGCTCGACGTTGTCGGGGAGGATGAAGTCCAGGATCGACAGATCGTGCGGCGCGAGATCCCACAGGACGTCGATGTCCTTCTGCACGAGCCCGAGGTTGATGCGGACCGAGTCGACGAAGTGGATCTCACCGAGTTCGCCGGAGCGGACCAGCTCCCGGATGCGGCCGGCGGCGGGCGTGTAGCAGTAGGTGTGATCGCACATCAGGGTGAGCCCGCGCTCTTCCGCCTCGGCCACCAGCCGCATCCCGTCGGCGTATGTCGCCGCGAGCGGCTTCTCCACCAGGACGTGCTTGCCGGCACGCAGGGCGGCCAGGGCGATGTCGAGGTGGGTGCCGGCGGGGGTGGCCACGGCGACGGCGTCGACGCAGGGATCGGCGAGGACGGCCGCGTAGTCCGCGGTGGCCCGGACCGTCGAGTAGCCGCCGAGGACCCGCTGGGCCCGGTCCACGTCGAGGTCGCACAGCAGGCGCAGCCGGAACCTGTCGCTGGCCTGGAAGTTGCGTACGAGGTTGGGTCCCCAGTAGCCGGCCCCGACGACCGCGACTCCCAACGGCTCGGTGGTTCGCGTCACTTGGCTCCTCTTCCGTCGGTCCATCAGTAGGCCCCCGTTCCCCGCACCACCGCGGCCCCGGTCCGCAGCAGGATCGAAAGGTCGAGAGTCATCGACCAGTTGTCCACGTATCCGAGGTCGAGCCGGACGGCCTCGTCCCAGGGCAGGTCGGAGCGTCCGCTGACCTGCCACAGTCCGGTGAGGCCGGGCTTCACGAGCAGCCGGCGCTTGATGTCCGGCGTGTACTCCTCCACTTCCTCGGGCAGCGGCGGTCGGGGGCCGACGAGCGACATGTGGCCCCTGACGACGTTGACCAGCTGCGGCAGTTCGTCGAGCGAGCTGCGGCGCAGCAGCGAGCCGACGCGCGTGATCCGTGGGTCCTGCTTCACCTTGAACAGCAGGCCGTCACTGTTCTGGTTGAGGTGCGCCAGCTCCGCCCGGAGGGCCTCCGAATCCGGCCGCATCGTGCGGAACTTCAGCATGGTGAAGTGATCTCCGTACCGGCCTACGCGCTGCTGCCGGAACAACGCCGGCCCGGAGCTGTCCAGTCGCACGATCAGGGCGATCAGCAGCATGGGCAGCGCGAGGACGGCCAGGAGCGCCGCCGCGAGCGTGCGGTCCAGGAGTTCCTTGGGCAGACGGGAGAACCGGGAGAGGTTCGGCGCCTGTATCCGCATCAGCGGCACACCGTTGCTCGGCCGTATCGCCAGCCGGGAGGCGGACACGTCGGTCAGCACGGGGGCCAGCACGAAGTCGACGCCCTGTACGGCTGCCGTCCAGGACATGCGGCGCAGGACGGAGGTCTCGGCCCCGGGGAGCGGCAACGCCACCACGGTGTGGATGCCCAGGGCCCGGACGACGTCGTGCATGTCGCCGAGGCCGCCGAGGAAGGGGATCCCCAACTTCCGTGTCGCGGCGGCGTTCTCCGGATCGCTCAGACACACTCCGGTGACCTGGAGATCCTGTACGCCACCGCGCCGCAACACCGCGGCCAGTTCCACGATGCCGTGCGAGGGCCCGACCAGGAGCGTGGCGCTGCGGTCGCGGCCCCGCGCCCATCGTCTGCGGAGCCGGCGGCGCAGGGCGCAGCGGATCAGCAGAGCGATCGCCACGGCCGGCACTACAGCCATGGCCATGTCATGAAGAAGGGCCGAATCATGCGTGAACAGCCAGTAGGTGACCGCGGCCGGCGCCGGCAGCGCGACGGCGCCGCGGAGCACCCGCCGGTACTCCTCGGCACCCAGACCCAGCGCGCTGCGGTCGTAGGTGCGGTGGGCGAGCATGGCGACGATCCACATCGGGGGCAGCGCCAGCGTCACCGCCCAGCGGCCGTAGGCCGTGTGGATCAATAAGGCCGCGGCAACGGCTGCGAAGCCGTCCGCGACCAGCAGGACGATCCGGTAGTTGCGCTCCCACCGTCTTCGGCGAAAGCGCGGACCTCTGTGCTCGACAACCCGGTGCTCATGCGTGACCTCAATGGTCATGCCTCCCCCCACATGCGCGGCTACCCCCCGGTCGAAGTGCCCTCGACACAGCGGCACTGGAAAGCGAGAGAGCTTCGGCGGTTCCCCAACCGCTTCATGCCCCCAGCATGCTGGTGCGGCGTTTTTCGTTCACAGAGCTGCACCATGACGTGCCATCAGGAACAAGTACCCACCCAAACCGATCCGGCGGAGCTCAATCTAGACCACGAGCCGCGGCCGCGGGAACAGTTGGACGAAACACGCATCGCATGAGCGATTTTGGCTGCATACTGCCTCGGTGACGAGCATCGTGATCCCGGCTCACAACGAGGCACGAGTCATCGGACGGCTCCTCGATTCGCTGCTGGCCGACTCCTGCGGGGCCGATTCCGCCGGGACCGATTCCGCCGGGGCCGAGACCGACATCGTGGTGGTGTGCAACGGCTGTTCGGACGACACCGCGCGGATCGCGGCCGCGCGGGGCCCGCGTGTCCGGGTGGTCGAGATCCCCGTCCCCTCCAAGCACATCGCCCTGCGCACGGGGGACGATCACGCGCGCGGCTTCCCGCGTCTCTACGTGGACGCCGACGTCGTGCTCACGGCCGCCGACGTACGAGCGCTCGCCGAGCCCCTGCACGACGGCGCCTCGGGCGTTCTCGCCACCGCCCCCGAACGGCGGATCCCGCTGGCCGGCTGCGCCTGGCGGGTGCGCGCCTACTACCAGGTGTGGCAGCGGCTTCCGGCCGTACGTGAGGGGTTGTTCGGCCGAGGCGTCATCGCGGTCTCCGAGGCCGGGCACGCCCGGATCGCCGCGCTGCCGCCGCTGATGGCGGACGACCTGGCCGCCTCCCTGGCATTCGCCCCCGAGGAGCGGCTCGTGGTCGGCGCGGCCCGGGTCGTGGTCCGTCCACCGCGCACCTGGCCCGACTTGATCAGGCGCCGGATCCGGGCCGCGGTGTCCACCGCGCAGGTCGAACAGCACCGAGGACCGCAGGAGGCTTCGGCGCGCACGAGCAAGGCGGATCTGCTGAGCGTGCTCCGCGGGGAACCGAGACTGCTGGCGGGTGTGGTGGTCTTCGCCGCGGCGGCGGTCGTCGCCCGACGCCGGGCCGAAAAGGCCATCCGGGCACGGGACTTCGGTACCTGGCTGCGGGACGAGAGCAGCAGACAGGCCTGATCCGCAGCCCACCTGGAGTCCTCGATCATGTATCTCACCGACCGCTCCACGCCGCCGGGTGCGGACACCGGGCAGGGCCGAAGGCGCACCCCCGGCAAGGTCGCCCCGGTCGTGCTCGTACTGGGCACGGTCAGTCTGGTCACCGACATCTCCTCGGAGATGGTGACCGCCGTCCTGCCGCTCTACCTCGTCACCACGCTCGGCTTCAGCCCGCTGGGATTCGGCGCACTCGACGGCGTCTACAACGGCGTCAGCGCCCTGGTCCAGCTGACCGGCGGCCACCTCGCCGACCGGGTGCGCCGTCACAAGCTGTTGGCGGGCCTCGGATACGGCCTGTCCGCGCTGTGCAAGCCACTGCTCCTGCTCGCGAGCAGTCTCGGCACGCTCGGCGCGGTCCTCGCCCTGGAACGGACCGGCAAGGGCCTGCGCACCGCCCCGCGCGACGCGATGATCTCCCTGTCGACGCCAGCCGCGAACCAGGGCCGGGCCTTCGGCGTGCACCGGGCGATGGACACCACCGGCGCGATGCTCGGCCCGCTGGCGGCCTTCCTCATCCTGCGCGCCGCGGCCGGCGGCTACGACGCGGTGTTCGGCGTGAGCGCGTGTGTCGCCGTGCTCGGCGTCCTCGTGCTGGTGCTGTTCGTACCGGGCAGGCCGAAAGGGGCGCGGACGGACGGACCGGCGGACGAGCGGCCGGACGGCGGGGGCGCGGCGAACGGCGGGCCGCCGGTCCGTGTGCGCGAAGCGCTGGCGCTGCTGCGCCTGCCCCGGCTGCGGGCGCTCGCGGGCTGTGCCGCACTGCTCGGCCTGACCACGGTCAGCGATGCCTTCGTCTACCTGCTTCTGCAACGGCGCACCGGCGTCGGCGAGCAGTGGTTCACGCTGTTGCCGCTCGGCACCGCCGTCGTGTTCCTGCTGCTGGCCGTACCCGCGGGTGCGCTGGCCGACCGGATCGGGCGGCGCACCGTCTTCCTCGCCGGGCACATGGGGCTGCTCACCGGCTACGCCCTGCTGCTGTGGGCCCCGGCCACGCCGGTCCTTCCGTGTCTCGTGCTGGCCCTGCACGGCACGTTCTACGCGGCCACCGACGGTGTGCTTCCGGCCGCCGTCGCCGGCATCGTGCCCGAGCAGCTGCGCGCCAGTGGCCTGGCCATCGTGGGCACCAGCCAGGCGCTGGCCCGGTTCTCCTGCTCACTGGCTTTCGGCGCCGCCTGGACGGCGTGGGGAGACGGACCGGCTCTGGCCGGCTCAGCGGTCGGCCTGCTGTGCTGCGCGGCCGTCGCGGGCCTCGTGCTGCGGCCGACGGGAGGCAACCGATGACCACCACAGCCCCGAGGATCCGCATGACACCGCTGCGCCGCCGCCTGCTCATCCTCCTCACGGCCGTCCTGCTCCTCGCGGGGTTGGGAACGGGCGTGGTCCTGCACGCCGCCGCCCGCGCGGACCGGGCCGGCCAGCTGCAGTCGGGCGGTCCCGCCGTCAGCGCGGGCACGTTGACGCTCGCCCAGAAGGGCCGGCTTGCCTTCGTCAACGCGGCCGCCGGCCCGCATCGCGGCGCGGTCGCCTCGGTCCCGTCGACCGATCCGAAGGACGGCCGGATCGCCTCGAACCTGAAGTGCGTGCGCTTCTACGCGGCAGCGGGCACGGGGGTCTGCCTCCAGTCCGTCACCGGCGTCCTCAAGCAGAGCAACCGCGCCCTGCTCCTGAACGCCGAGCTGCGCACCCGGCACACCTTCGCGCTCGCGGGCACCCCCAGCCGGGCCCGGGTCTCGCCCAGCGGCCGCTTCGTCGCCTGGACCGTCTTCGTCTCCGGCGAGTCCTATTCCTCCGCGTTCTTCTCGACCCGGACCTCGGTGCTGGACACCCGCACCATGCGGCTGACTCCCAGCCTGGAGACGTTCTCCGTCGTCCTGGACGGGAAGCCGTACCACGCCTCGGACGTCAATTTCTGGGGCGTCACCTTCGCCTCCGACGACGACACGTTCTACGCCACCCTCGGCACCGCCAACCACACCTACCTGGTTCGCGGTTCCCTCTCCCGTCGTACGGTCACCAGCCTGGTCCAGAACGTGGAGTGTCCCTCGCTCTCCCCCGACGGGACCCGCATCGCCTTCAAGAAGCGGGTCCTGTCCGGTACTTCCCTCTGGCACGAGTACGTGCTCGACCTGCGCACCCTGCACGAGACGGCGCTCGCCGAACGCCACAGCGTCGACGACCAGGCCACCTGGCTCGACGACCGCACCGTCGCCTACGCCCTCCCGGCCAACGGCAAGGTCGGCACCACCGACCTGTGGACCGTACCCGCGGACGGCACGGGAAGCCCCCGCCTGCTGATCGCGGGCGCCTCGTCCCCGGCACCGCTGTAGGCCGGGGCACCGCGTCACAGGCGGCCGGCGCCGCCTGCCAGAAATGCCGAGGACCCCGCAGCGCCCCGCCCGAGAGCGGTCAGGAGGCGTCGGGTGACGTCGTCGGCGTCTCCGCGGCCGTCTATCTCGTGGAGCACACCGGTCGGCCGGTAGCGCTCGAGCAGGGGTTCCGTCTGCCGTGTGTGAACCGCCAGGCGCGCGTGTGCGGTCTCGGCCGTGTCGTCGGCGCGCTGCACGAGGCGGTGCCCACAGTGGTCGCAAAGACCCGGAGTGCGCGGCCTCTTGGTGTCCAGGTGATAGCTGTCCCCGCAGTCGCCGCAGGTTCGACGTCCGGTCAGGCGGCGCAGCAGCGTACGGTCGGGAGCGGTGAGATGGAAGACCGCGGTGAGCCGTCGCCCATGGCCGGCCAGTGCGGCGTCGAGGGCCTCGGCCTGCGCGGGCGTGCGCGGAAAGCCGTCCAGCACCACGCCCGCCGCGCAGGACGGGCCGAGGATCCGGTCCAGGGCCATCTCGGTCACCAGTTCGTCCGGGACGAGGTCGCCGCGCCGCATGTGTGCGGCAGCGGCGGCGCCGAGCCGGGTCCCTTCCGCGACATGGCGGCGCAGCAGGTCGCCGGTGGACAGATGGGGGATGCCCAGGGCCTGCCGGAGCCGGGCGGCCTGAGTGCCCTTTCCCACGCCGGGCGGGCCGATGAGGAGGAGGTCCATGAAGTGCCTTCCGTCGTGCGTGCCGGATGTGCCCACCGTGTGCGGCGGTGCGCCAGGCGGGCAAGGACGGTCCGACCGGTGGTGGGCCGGGTACGGCGAACGGTCGCTCGACCACGACGAACGGTCGGCCGCCGGCGGCCGACAGTCGACAGTCGGCGGTCGGCGGTCGGCGGTCGGCCGAGGCCACGCGGTCCGCCTTGGACGAAGGCCGGAGGCCGGAGCACGGAAGCCGGGGGCCGGAAGCCGGGGGCCGGAAGCCGGAACCGAAAAGGAGGGCCGAAGGCCGGAGTGTGGAGGACGGTGGACGGCGGACGGCGGACGGCGGACGGCGGACGGCGGAAGGCGGAAGGCGGAAGGCGGAAGGCGGACGGCGGACGGCGGAAGGCGGAGACCAGTCAGGCGTCAGCGCCCGCGCCGGACCGGTTCCGCGGATTCGGGCACGTGCACGGCCAGCATGAGGTCCTCCGCACCGGCGGGAGGCCGCCCGAGCCGGGAAACGGCGATCATGACCGCGCAGGCAAGTGGCGTCGACCAGGCCGCGGGTTGCAGACAGAGGGCCCTGGGCCAGCCCGCGGGGGCCGCGCCCAGCGCGGAGATCACCGCGGCTGAGGCGGCCGAGACCCCGCCGACCACAAGTCCGGCGCTCGCGCCGGCCGCCGTCAGCCCGCGCCACCAGATGCCGAGGAGCAGCAGGGGGCAGAGCGTGGCTGCGGAGATCGCGAAGGCCCAGCCCACCACGACGCTGATCTCCAGCGAGCGCGCCGGCAACGCCAGCAGCACGCCCACCGCGGCCCCCGCCACGACCGTCATCCGCAGATCACGCAGCGAGCCGGTGCGCAGATCGTGGCCGATGCCGCCGGCCACCACCAGCAGCAGCCCCGAAGAGGTCGCCAGGAAGGCGGCGTAGGTCCCGGCCGCGACGACCGCCGACAGCGCGGCGCCCCACGGCGGCCCCAGCACCGCCGCGGGCAGGACCAGGGCCACCGTGTCGGTGGGCCCGGTGAGGTACAGCTGCGGGACCACCGTCCGGGCGAGCAGCCCGTACACGGCCGGGGCGAGGAAGAAGAGGCAGAGCAGGGCCAGGGTGACCACCACCGCGCGGCGCGCCGCTCTGCCGTCCGCGCTGGTGTGCAGTCGTACGAGGATGTGCGGCAGGCCCACGGTGCCCAGGACCGTGGCCAGCAGCAGCGACCACGTCTCGAACAGGGGATGCGTGCCGCCGGGCAGGTGGAGGAGAGGGGTGCGCCAGGCGGGACCCCCCAGCTCCCCGGCACCGCCCACCTGGGGAACCGCGGCCCTCCGGGGGAAGCGCACCCGTGCGCCGTCCGCGACCCAGTGGCGCCCCGGCGCCCAGACGGCCGTCCGGTCGTCGACGGTGACGGTGACCGGGCCGCGCACCTGAAGCACGGCGGGCGTGTGGAACTCGACGGTGGTCGCCTGCGGGAAGTGGGTGCCGCGCTCCGGGTGAACGGCCGCGGACCGCCCGGCCGGTCCGACCGCGATGATCAGCGCCAGCGCGGGCACGGCCAGGAAGAGCAGCTTCACGGCGTAGTGGAACGCCTGGACGTACGTCGCCGAGCGCATACCGCCCAGCGCCACGGTCACGGCCACGACGGTGCCCGCGAGCGGCACGGCCAGCGGGTACGGCACCCCGCCGAAGCGTTCCAGGACGAGGCCGGCGCCCTGGAACTGCGGCACCAGATACGTCCAGCCGATGAGCAGGACGGCCAAGCCCGCCAGGCGCCGGGCGGGCGGCGAGCCGAGCCGGTTCTCCACGAAGTCGGGCACGGTGTAGGCGCCGGAGCGCCGCAGCGGTGCCGCGACCGCGACCAGCAGCACCAGATATCCGGCGGTGAAGCCCACCGGGAACCAGAGCACACCGACACCACTGGCCAGCACCAGGCCGGCTACGCCGAGGAACGAGGCCAGCGAAAGGTACTCGCCCGCGATGGCCGCTCCGTTCATCGCCGGGGACACGCCGCGGGCGGCGACGAGGAAGTCGCCCGTGCTGCGCACCACCCGCACGCTGAACATGCCGATGCCCAGCGCGGCCAGCGCCACCAGGGAGATCAGGGCGATGGTCATCGCGTCCGCTCCGCCCGCTCGGCGCGGCGCAGGAGGACCACGGCGGCCAGCAGCAGCAGCGGGTGCGCGAACACGCCGACCAGCAGCCAGGACAGGGGGATGCCGAGCAACCGGATCGTGCCCAGCTGCGGCACGGTGGCGATCAGGAGCGGCAGGGCCAGCAGCAGCGTGGCCAGTGTCAGCACCGTGGCGCCGGCGAGGCGGCGCTGCCGCAGATAGGCGCGCCGGGCGGCGGGTGCGTCGAAGTCCGGTGGCAGGACCAGCTGCCGGCCGGCCGCCGAGCGTCGGGCCAGCGCCAGCCGGGTCTGCGGGCTCACCACCGGCACGCGGCGCGGCCGGCTCATCGCCGCATCCCGCCGGCCCGGCCCTCCCGGGCCGCGGCGAACAGCTGTTCCTTCAGGTGGCGGGCATGGCGGCGGCTCACCGGGACGTCGCCGCCGGCGGTGTGCGCCACCAACTGGCCCACGGCGTCGGTCCGCAGGTCCTCGACCGCGCGCAGGGCGAGCAGGTAGCTGCGGTGCACCCGCAGGAACCCGGCCCGGGACCAGCTGCGTTCCAGGGTGGACAGCGGCATGCGGACCAGGAACCGACCGTCCCGCGTGTCCAGTCGCACATGGTCGCCGTGCGCCTCCACGAACCGCACCTGCTCGCGCCGCACGAACCGGGTGCGGCCCGCGGACTCCACCTTGAGCACGGCCAGGTCACCGGCCGGCTCGGGCGGCGCGCCGGCAGGGGCCCCAGGGGTGGCGGGGGCGGCGCAGGCCCGGCGGACCCGGTCGAGCGCCTGCCGTACCCGTCCGGCGGACGCCGGTTTGAGGAGGTAGTCCACCGCTCCGATCCCGAACGCGTCGACCGCGTGTGCCTGCGAGGCGGTGACGAAGACGACGGCGGGCGGCCGCGCCAGCCGGGAGAGGACCGCGGCCAGCTCCATGCCGTCCAGCCCGGGCATGCCGATGTCGAGGAAGGCGGCGTCGAACTCCCGGTCGCGCAGCAGCTTGAGCGCGGACATCGCGTCGGGGGCCGAGGCCACCTGTCCCACGCCGGGGACGCCGTGCAGCAGGTGCACCAGTTCGTCGAGGCTGAGCGGCTCGTCCTCGACGACCAGCACCGACAGCTCCCCGGTCATCTCGTCGCCATTCCCGGTGACGACAACGGCACCCGGAGGGTGATCCGGGTACCCGCGCCGGGCGCGGTCTCCACCAGCAGCCCGTACTCCGGGCCGTACAGGGTACGAAGCCGCTGGTCCACGTTGGCCAGGCCGATCCCGGAGCGCTCGCCCCGCCCGGCCAGCACCGATTCCGCCAGCTCCGGCTCCATGCCCGCGCCGTCGTCCTCGACGGTGATGGTGCAGTCGGGGCCCAGGGCCGCGCCGGTCACGGTCACCGTCCCGCCGCCCCGCCGCGGTTCGATGCCGTGCCGGATGGCGTTCTCCACCAGCGGCTGGAGGGTGAGGAACGGCAGCGTCACCGGGAGGACCTCGGGGGCGACCCGCACCGAGGTCGACAGCCGGGAGCCGAAGCGGGCCCGTTCGAGCTGCAGGTACACCTCGATGGCGCGGAACTCCTCGGTCACGGTGGTGAACTGTCCGCGCCCGGAGAAGGCGTAACGGGCCAGTTCGGAGAACTGCACCAGCAGGTCCCGGGCCCGCTCCGGGTCGGAACGCACCAGGGACGCGATCGCGGAGAGCGCGTTGTAGAGGAAGTGCGGCGAGATCTGGGCGCGCAGGCGGCTCAGCTCGGCCAGCGCGAGTTCCTCTCTGGCAAGGCCCAGCACGGCTCGCTCCAGGGCCTCGCCGAGCCAGTCCGCGAGCGCCTCCGTCTGGTCGGCCGCGACCTCGCCGCCGGCCACCACCAGCGCCCCCAGCGGTTCCGCACCGGTGAGCAGCGGGGCGGCCACGGCGCCACCGCCGCGCACCGGGCGGCCCTCGGTGAGGGCCCGCTCCGCCAGCTCGCGCACGTCCTCGCGCACTTTCCCGGCGGTGCCGAGCGGTCCGGACAGGTCGCACAGGACGACCCCGTCGGCGTCCAGCAGTCTGCGGGCCCGGCGTGCGACCCGGTCGGCGGCCCGGGGCGTGAGGCCGTCGGCGAGTTCCTCGGCCATCTCACGGGCGGGCCGCAGCACGGCGGCCACGTCGGCGCCGCCGGCTCCGAGCGGACCGCGCCGATGCCTGATCCCCGACGGGTGGACACCGATCACCTACTCACCGTACGACCACGCGGTCCGCCGTGCCGTCCACCGGCCGGCCGACCGTTCGTCGCGCCGCGGGGACCGCTCGTCGCGGACGGCGCGCGGCCCGTCGTAGCGGCCTTCCGGCCACGCGGGGGCCGGGCGCAAGGTCGGTACCAGGCATTCCGCCGAGGAGACGAACCGGCGCAGCCGCGACCATCACACGGCAGAGGAGCAACACCGTGACGGACCGCACTCCGCACCCGAAGCACCCGAAGAGCGACGCGAAGACCACCACCACCGACCTGTTCCCGGCGCCGGGCGCCACCGGCCGACGGCCGCAGGCGGACACCGAGGCCCTCTACGCGCGGGCCGCCGCCGACCGGCTCGGCTTCTGGGCGGAACAGGCCCGCCGGCTGTCCTGGGACCAGCCGTTCACGACGGTCCTGGACGACACCGAGGCGCCGTTCCACCGCTGGTTCACCGACGGCACGCTCAACGCGTCGGCCAACTGTCTCGACCGCCATGTGGCCGCCGGGCTCGGCGACCGGGTGGCCTACCACTGGCACGGCGAGGAGGGCGAGACCCGGACGATCACGTACTCCGGGCTGCTCGACGAGGTGCAGCGGTTCGCGAATGCGCTCGAGGGACTCGGCGTCACCGCCGGCGACGTGGTCGGCATCCACCTGCCGATGATCCCCGAGGCCGTGGTGGCGATGCTCGCCTGCGCCCGGATCGGCGCCGTCCACAACGTCGTCTTCGGCGGCTTCGCCCCCCAGGCGGTCGGCGAGCGGATGGCGGCATGCGACGCCAGGGTCCTGGTCACCGTCGACGGCGCACGCCGCAAGGGCCGCGTCACCGCCGTCAAGCAGACCCTGGAGGACACTCTGGAGGCGCTGCCCGATCTGGAGCACGTCGTGGTCGTCGGCGCCACCGGGGCACCGTGCCCCATGCGTCCCGGCCGCGACAGCTGGTACGCCGATCTGTGCGCCGCCGCCGACCCGGTCTGCCCGGCCGTGCCGCTGCCCGCCGAGCACCCGCTGTTCATCCTCTACTCGTCGGGTTCCACCGCCGCGCCCAAGGGCATCGTCCACAGCACCGGCGGCTACCTGACCGGCGTCTCCTACACCCACCGGATCGTCTTCGACCTGGATCCGGCCCGGGACGTCTGGTTCTGCACCGCGGACATCGGCTGGATCACCGGACACAGCTACCTGGTGTACGGCCCGCTGGCCAACGGTGTCACCTCGGTGCTGTTCGAGGGTGCGCCCGACCACCCGCACAAGGGGATCTGGTGGGAGCTGGTGGAGCGCTACGGCGTCACCCAGCTGTACACCGCCCCCACCGCGATCCGGGCCGCCATGAGCTGGGGCGAGGAGCTGCCGGGCCACTACGACCTGTCCTCGCTGCGCCTGCTGGGCAGCGTGGGCGAGCCGATCAACCCCACGGCCTGGCGCTGGTACCACCGGGTGATCGGCGGCGGCCGCTGCCCGATCGTGGACACCTGGTGGCAGACCGAGACCGGCAGCATCATGATCGCGCCCCTGCCCGGCAGCGCCGGCGCCAAGCCGGGGTCGGCCACCCGCCCGCTGCCGGGCGTGTCCGCCGCGCTCGTCGACGCCGACGGCGCCCCGGTCACCACCGGGACCGGCCTGCTGACCCTCACCGAGCCGTGGCCCAGCATGCTCCGCACCCTGTACGGCGACGACGAGCGCTATCTGAAGACGTACTTCTCCCACTTCGGCAAGGACACCTACGTGGTGGGTGACGCCGCCCGGCTGGACGAGGACGGGGACTTCTGGATCCTCGGCCGCACCGACGACGTGATCAACGTCTCCGGCCACCGGCTGTCCACCGCCGAGATGGAGTCGGCCGTCGCCACGCACCCCGCCGTCGCCGACGTGGCCGTGGTCGCGGTCCCGGACGAACTCACCGGCCAGGCCGTGGTCGCCTTCGTGACCCCGGCCGGCGACCGCCCGGGCGACCCGGCGCTGGACGCCGAGCTGCGCGAGCACATCGCGGTGCGCATCGGCAAGCTGGCCCGCCCCAAGAAGATCGTCTGGGCCGCGGGCCTGCCCAAGACGCGCTCCGGCAAGATCATGCGCCGCCTGCTGCGCGACCTGCTCACCGGCGAGGGCACCGGAGACGTCACCACGCTCGGCGAACCGGACGTGATGGCCGCCCTCACCACCGCCGTGACCCCCACCCACTGACCGTACGAGACGAGAACCGGAACTCCCATGCAGAAGCACAACCACCACGGCATCGTCGTCCTGAGCGGTGTCCGCACCCCCATCGGCAAGTTCGGCGGCGCTCTCGCCGACGTCCCGCCGGCCGACCTGGCCACCCTGGTCACCCGCGAGGCGCTGAAGCGCAGCGGCGTGGCACCCGACGACACCGGACAGGTGGTCTTCGGCCACGTCATCCCCACCGAGCCGCGCGACCTGTACCTGGCCCGGGTGGCCACCGTGCAGGCCGGACTGCCGGTGTCGGTCCCGGCGATGAACGTCAACCGGCTGTGCGGCAGCGGCCTGCAGGCCGTCGTCTCGGCCGCCCAGAGCATCGCCCTGGGTGACTGCCAGGTGGCCGTCGGCGGCGGCGCGGAGGCGATGAGCCGCGGACCCTACTGGCTCCCGCAGGCCCGCTGGGGCGCGCGGATGGGCGACGGCCGGATCCTCGACGCCATGGTGGCGGCGCTCACCGACCCGTTCGACGGCGTCCACATGGGCATCACGGCCGAGAACGTCGCCGAGCGCTGGGAGGTCTCCCGCGAGGACCAGGACGGGCTGGCGCTCACCAGCCACCACCGGGCCGCCGCGGCGACCGCCGAAGGACGCTTCGCCGAGCAGATCGTCCCGGTGGAGATCGCCGGCCGCAAGGGGACGGTCCAGGTCACCACCGACGAGCACACCCGCCCCGGCATCACCGAGGCGGACCTCGCCAAGCTGCGCCCGGCCTTCAAGCCCGGCGGCACCGTCACCGCGGGCAACGCCTCCGGCATCAACGACGCCGCCGCGGCAGTCGTCCTGGCCGACGCGGCCGTCGCCGAGGAGCGTGGTCTGAAGCCTCTGGCCCGCCTGGTGGCCTACCGCCACGTCGGAGTCGAGCCGGCCTACATGGGCATAGGTCCCTCCCCCGCGATCAGTCGCCTGCTGGAGGACACCGGCCTGAAGGTGGACGACATCGACGTCTACGAGGTCAACGAGGCATTCGCCGCCCAGGCCCTGGCCGTGACACGCGAGCTCGGCCTGCCGCCCGAGCGCGTCAACCCGAACGGCAGCGGCATCGGCCTCGGCCACCCGGTCGGCGCCACCGGCGCAGTCCTCACCGTCAAGGCCCTGCACGAACTGCGCCGCATCGGCGGCCGGTACGCCGTGGTGTCGATGTGCATCGGCGGCGGCCAGGGCATCGCCGCACTGTTCGAGCGTGAAGGAGGCGCATGATGACGGCCGACAACCTCTTCGGCGACTGGTCGCAGAAGCCCTTCCGCGACTGGTACGAGGCGATGGAGCAGCAGGCCGCCGAGGCCACCGAGCAGCTCGTCTCCGGCAGCGCCTTCGCGGAGCTGCTCGGCCTGACCGCGGGCAACTTCGCCGCCCTGACCCGGATCAGCGGGGAGACCTGCGACCTGATGCTGCGGAACATGCGGCTGGCCGGGCGTTCCGACGTGACCCGCCTGGGCCGCCAACTGGCCAGGAACGAAGACAAGTTGGAGCGCGTGCTGCAGGAGGTCGAGGACCTGCGCGACCAGCTGACGGACCGGGCGGCCGGCGAGGGGGAGGAATCATGACCGTCCGGCACCCCCTGCACCCGGCCCGGGTGCTGGCCGAAGCCGCCAACCTGATCCTCACCGCGGACCAGGCGAACGTCGCGGCCACCCCCCGCGACGTCGTCTGGACCCACCGCACGACCACCCTGTACCGCTACCGCAGCGACCGGCGCCGCCACCCCGTCCCGGTGCTGCTGGTGTTCGCCCTGATCAACCGTCCGGACGTGTTCGACCTCCGGCCCGGTAACTCCTTCGTGGAGTTCCTGCTCGCCGAGGGCTTCGACGTCTACCTGCTCGACTGGGGCGTACCCGACGAGGAGGACGCCGACCGGGGCCTGGAGCACTACGTCTGCGACCAGCTGCACTGGGCCGTACGCCGGGTGCTGCGCAGCTCCGGCGGCGACCGGGTGTCCCTGGCCGGCTGGTGCATGGGCGCCGCGTTCACCGCGATGTACGCGGCGCTGCACCCGGGCGGCCCGGTGGCCAACACGGTCCTGCTGACCATGCCCTTCGACACCGAGGGCTCGGTGTACCGGCAGTGGGTCACGGCGGACGCCTACGACGTGAGCACGCTGGCGGACCTGCGGGTCGTGCCGGGGCACGCCATCGACTGGGCGAACAAGATGCTCAAGCCGGTGGGCAACTACCTGACCACCTACCGCAGGCTGTGGGACCAGGTGGACCAGGGCACCGTCGACCGGGAGGCCTTCCAGTCGATGGCGCGCTGGGTCGCCGACAACCCGCCGTTCCCGGCCCGCGCCTACCGGGAGTGGATCACCTGGCTGTACCAGGAGAACCGCTTCGCCGCAGGCACCCTGCGGCTGCGTGGGCGGCGCGTGGACCCCGCCGGGATCGACGCCGCCGTCCTCGTGGTGACCGCCGCGCAGGACCACATCGCCCCACGCGCGGGCACCCTGCCCTTCCTCGACCGCGTCGGCGCGACCGACGTCACCCACTTCGACCGCCCGGGCGGGCACATCGGCCTCATGGCCGGCTCCAAGGCCCGGAACCGGATCTGGCCCGACATCGCCGGCTGGCTCGCCGCCCGCTCGGCCACCACCCCCGCAAGGAGCACCTCGTGACCATCACCGCCCCCTTCGCCACCGCCACCACCGACCGGAGCCTGCAGGACCGGGTCGCCCTCGTCACCGGCGGCACCCGCGGCATCGGCGCCGCCATCAGCCGCGGCCTGTTGGGCGCGGGAGCCACGGTCGCCGCCGCCTACGCCGGCAACACCGGGCGTGCCCGCGACTTCGTCGACCAGTGCCGCACCGAGTTCGGCGCGGACGCGGAGCGGGTCAGCGCCCACCAGGCGGACGTCAGCGCCCCGGCGGACTGCCGGCGCCTGGTCGCGGACGTCGTCGACCGTCACGGCCGGATCGACATCCTGGTGAACAACGCCGGCATCACCATCGACCGCACGGTGGCCAGGATGACCGACCACGACTGGCAGCAGGTGCTGGACGTCAACCTCTCGGGCCCCTTCTACCTCGCGCAGGCGGCGCTCGGTTCCATGGTCGAGCAGGGGTCGGGCCGGATCCTGATGATCTCCTCGGTGATCGGCGAGACGGGCAACATCGGCCAGGCCAACTACGCGGCGACCAAGTCCGGGCTGTTCGGACTGACCAAGACCCTCGCCCGGGAGGCCGCGTTCCAGCTGGCCAAGGCCGGCCGGCAGGACCCCTACGGCCCCGGCATCACGGTCAACGCCGTCACCCCCGGCTTCATCGCCACGGAGATGCTGGAGCACATCCCGGCCAAGGTCCTCGACCGCATCGTCGGCCAGGTCCCGCTGGGCCGGCTCGGCCGCCCCGAGGAGGTGGCCCGGCTGGTGCGCTTCCTGGCCGACGACGCCTCCGGCTACATCACCGGACAGGTCTGGGGCGTCAACGGAGGCCTCGACATGTGACCCACCGACTCCCTTCCCGCGCCGCCCGCGCGGGAAGGGCCATCCAGGAAAAACCCATCCCACAGGAGGTGTTCATGCAGGGCATGAGAGCAGAGGAGTACGGCGCCGGCTTCGACCAGGCCGTACGCGGTCTGGCGGACGTCCAGGACAAGTACCGTCACGCCGTCAGGCGGACGGGCCTCGCCGTCGTCGACGCCTGTGAGAAGTCCGTGGTCGCCGCAGTGCGCGTCCAGGAGCAGACCTCGCAGGCCGGCGCCGACTGGGTCGCGGAGACCACGCGCACGCAGACCGGCCTCGCCAAGGAGCTCAGTGCCATCTCGACCGGCGTGCTCCGTCAGCTCCTGGGCTGACCCGAGGCACTCCCCCAGCCGGTGGCCGCCGTACAGGCCACCGGCTTTCGCCTGGGACGGCCGCCGGTCCCGGCTCCAGCGGTCCGGCGCCGCCTCGGGGGTCGCTACGCGGCGGCCACGACCCGGCCGGCCGTGACCCGGGGAGGGTTGGGCAGCAGTGACGCCATGTGCTCGCGTACGAAGTCCGCCGCCGTCCTGACCGACTCCTCGGCTCCCGCCTGGTCTTCGAAGACGCTGGTGGAGACCATGACTCCCTCCCCGGCGTCGACCCAGTAGTACGCCACGAATCCGGGGATCTGGCGCAGGAGCGGCACGAACTCCTCGTCCACCCGGCGTCCCGTCTCGACGGGATCGGTCACGCCTTCGTACCACCGAACCACTCCGTACATGGCTGGTCTCCTGATCGGTCCCTGAGGTCACCTGGCCCGGAACGACGTACCCCCACCGCGCGTCGCTCGCTCGCGGCAGGCCCGGAAGACACCCGGACGGATGCAGGAAACGCGCCGCCCGCTCGGCATCCGACCGAGCGTGACACGCCCGGTACGGCGTGATGGCATGGGGCATGGAGCTGCGGGCGTTCGTGGCGGTGTGGGAGGAGGGCGGGCTGTCCGTACGGGTCGGCGTCCGGGTGACCGCCCTGCGCCGCCCGGATCCCGCCGGCCCCGTCACGCTCACCCTCGACGACGGCGGAGAGCTGGAGGCCGACGAGGTGCTGTTCGCCACCGGCCGCACTCCCGCCACCGGTGACATCGGGCTGGACACGCTCGGTCTCGCCCCCGGCTCCTGGCTGGACGTGGACACCACCTGCCTGTGAACGGTGTCGACGGCGACTGGCTGTACGCCCTGGGCGACGTCAACCACCGTGCGTGCTCACCCATCAGGTCAAGTACCAGGCCCGTGCCGCGGGCGACGCGATCGCCGCCCGCGCCGCCGGCCGCCCCGTGGACGATGCGCTCTAGGGGGACCACGCCACCACCGCCGACCAGCACGCCGTGCCGCAGGTGTTCTTCACCGATCCCGAGGTGGCCGCCGTGGGGCTGAGCGCCGCGCAGGCGGCCGGCGCCGGCCACCGGATCATGACCGTCGACCTCGACTTCGACGTGGCCCAGGGCGCCGAACTGTACGCGGACGGCTACCAGGGCCACGCCCGGCTCGTCGTCGGCCTCGACCGGGAGGTGCTTCCCGGAGTGACCTTTGTCGGTCCCGGGGTCAGCGAACTCCTGCACTCGGCGACCGTAGCGGTCGCGGGCGAGGTCCCGCTCGAACGGCTCCGGCACGCGGTCGCCTGCTTCCCCACGGTCGGCGAGATCTGGCTCTTCCTGCTGGCCGCCTGCCGACAGGACCAGTAGCGGCCTCAGCGGACGTACAGGCCGTCCAGGAGCGCGGTCAGATAGCGGCGGGCCGTCTGCACACGGGCCGCGGGGTCGCCGTGGACGTTCGCGGCGAAGGCGATCCCGCACATCAGCGGGACCAGGTCGTCGGAGGTCAGGTCGGCGCGTACCACCTCGGCGTCGCGGGCCCGCTCGAGCAGCTCGGTGCCGATCGACCGGAGGGTCTGCTTCAGCTCGGTGGTGCGGGGCAGGGCGTCCGTGGACGCCGCGGTGACCGTGGACAGCGATGCGTCGGTGACCTGCGCTTCGATGGTGCGGGTCAGGAAGCCGGCCAGGGCGCGCCCGGGGTCGTCGTCGGCCAGGGCCCGGGCGCCGTGGGCGGCGAGTGCCTCCAGGCTGGGGGTGGCGACCGTCTCCAGGAGCGCCTCGGCGGTGGGAAAGTGGCGATAGACGGTGCCCACGCCCATGCCGGCACGGCGGGCGATGTCGTTGAGCTGCAGTGGTGTGCCCTCGTCCACCAGATCGCGGGCCACAGCGACGATCCGTTCCCAGTTGCGGGCGGCGTCCTTGCGCAGAGGGGCGGTCGTCATACGAGCAGTCTAACCGGATAGCCCATCCGGACCGTTGTGTGGCACGGTCCGAGTGAGCCCACCCGATTCCCCGTCCGAGTGAGTCCACCCGATTCCCCGTCCGAGTGAGCCCACCCGTTCCCCCGTCGGAGCAGGCCGGCGCCGGGGCCGCCCGAGTCGGCGCGAGCCGGCGCGAGCCGGCCGCGGGTCCGCGTCACCGGCCCGTCGGTCGGGTCCGGACCTCGTCAGGCAGTGGTCACCGGCGCGAGGCGCTCGCTGAGGCGGCGGACGGCTTCGGCGACGCGGGGATCGGCTGCGGCCCGGAAGGGCGCGACCGGATGCGCCTGGGGTCCGATGACGACGCCGGTCCGGCCGGCCAGCGAACCGTCGGTCGCGGCGAAAATCGAGGACCTCGCCGCCAGGGACGCCGGTCCGGAGGTCGAGCGCTCGAACTTGCGCCGGACCAGCGGCCACAGCAGCCGCAGCCCCGGCGAGACGATCTTCGGGTCGGTCATGGTGCCGTTGGTCATGTCGGTCGCGGCGCCGCCCGGGTCCGCCGCGAAGACCGAGACGCCCGTGCCGTCCAGCCGTTCCGCCAGCTCCAGCGTGTAGGCGAGGTTGGCCAGCTTGGCGCGCCCGTACCAGTGGAAGCCGTAGTAGCCGCCCGGCGGCTCGACGGCGTCGAAGACGCGCTTCGCCACGCCGACCGCGCCCGAGGTGACGTTCACTATCCGGCTCGGCGAGCCGGCTCGCAGTACGGGCAGCAGCAGTTCGGTCAGCAGATACGGCGAGAGGTGGTTGACGGCGAACGTCGCCTCGATCCCGTCGACCGATTCCTGCCGGTCCGCGAACATGGCTCCCACGTTGTTGACCAGCACGGTCAGCGGACCGTCCGCCGCGATCCGGCCGGCGAGCGCGCGAACGGCGCCGAGCGAGGCGAGGTCGGCGGCCAGGAACCGGGCGGAGTGCGCCGGTGCCGTGCCGTTGATCCGTTCGACCGCCCGCGCGCCGCGCTCGCCGTCGCGGCCGACCAGGGTGACCGCGAGGCCCGCCTCGGCCAGCCCCAAGGCGGTCTCCAACCCGATTCCCGCCGTCCCTGCCGTGACCACCGCTGTCTGCTTCATGGCGCAACCCGTTCCGCGTATATGGATACATCATCCGGTTGACGTCACCGTAGCAGATCCGGATGACCTATCCGTTTAGGTTGTCAGTCTTGCGGGGTCGTATCGCGCCTGGACCTGGCGTTCCCTATCGGGCCGGAGCGGGGGGAAGCTCACCCAGCGCCCGCATGAGGGCGATCTGGGCCCGGTCCCGCTGGGCCGCGAGCTCCCCGATGGGCCGGTCACCGAGGTAGGCCCGGGCCTGCTCGCTCAAGAGCTTGACCGTGGTCTCGTCGAAGGCCGGGTCGCCCAGGTACTTCCAGCTCCGCTCCATCGCGGGTGCGAAATGCGAGAGGAAGTGGGCGAACCCGCCGGAGCCGCCGCCCAGATGGAAGCTCTGGAAGGGTCCGGCAACCGCCCAACGCGGACCGATCGACGAGGTGACGAGCTCGTCGAGCTCCTGCTCGGTCACCACTCCCTCGGCCACCAGATGGACGCACTCGCGGAACAAGGCCGCCTGCAGACGGTTGGCGACGAAGCCCGGAACCTCCTTGCGCAGCACCTGGGGCTTCTTGCCCAGCGCGCTGTAGAAGGCGCGCGCCCGCTCAATGGTCTCCTCGGAGGTGAGTTCCCCCGGAGCGATCTCGACGAGGGGCACCAGGTGGGGCGGGTTGAAGGGGTGGCCGACGATCAGGCGCTCGGGCCGCTCGAGGATCGTGGCGATCCGACTGGCCGGAAGACCGGAGGTCGAAGTGGCGAAGAGCGCGTGGGCGGGAGCGTTCTCCTCGATGGTGGCCCATATCCGGTGCTTGACCTCCAGACGCTCCGGACCGTTCTCCTGGACGACGTCGGCGTGGGCCACCGCGGCAGCCAGATCGGCCTCGAAACGCAGACGGGCGGTCAGATCGCCGGTGTCCAGGCCCAGCTCTTCCAGCGATGGGACGATCTCGGCCAGTCCTGCGCGCACCTGGCTCTCCGCAGTGGGGGCCGGGTCGCTGACGGTGACCTCGCATCCGTGGGCGAGGCACAGGGCTGCCCAGGACGTGCCGATGACGCCGGCCCCGACGACGGTGACGTTCCGGAACGGTTCCGCCATCGCGGTGTTCATGTGGTTCATGGTGTGCGATTCCTTACGAGTGACAGCGGCGCTTCGCTGACGCCGCATGAGGGGGTGAAGGCTGCCGTGAGGGCTCGCGGAGTCGCTGCTGCAGCCGCCGGCTCGCGTCGATCACGGCGTCGCCGTGGTCTTCCTCGACCTGGACATCGATAACGGTGCAGACCCGTCCGGAGGACCAGTCCGGCACACCCACGGAGGCCGAGATCGGCACCTGGGTGAACTCGTATGTCGAACGCTGCGTGATGCGGCAGCTGGTCGAGGAAGTCGCGCAGCCGCTTGGGGAACTCCTGCCGGTCGGGACAGGGAAGACGAGACACAAAGACTCCTTGTGGGAATGCGAGGCGAATTCCGCTCTGCGACGGCAGTGGACGGGCCACTCGGCATTCCGGGCCGTACCGCCGCATGGATGACGCCTCCACCGCCTCGATGACCAGTCATTGCATGAGGTGGTCACCTTCATGGGGCTATGGGTCGACTGCCTGCATTTGTCAATCTAAGCGACGGCGACGGCGACTCGGCGATGCCCGACTACAAGTTCTGGTAGTTGTTCCTCTGACCGGTGCGGCGCCGCATTCCGGACAAAGTGCTACCGCAGCCGGGCGCGCGCGTATGACCGCTCGTCCCGATCCGGGGTTCGCGACGAGAGGACCGCCTCGGATGCAGGGCGGGCTTCGCCGCCCTAGGGCTGGTGATAGAGGCGGAGGGCGACCAGGGAGGCGACGAGGCCGTCGCCGCTGCGCGGATCGAGCCCGGTGAGTTCGTTCCACCGGCCGAGCCGGTACGCCAGCGAGTTCGGGTGCAGGTGCAGGCCGCGGGCAGCGGCGGCAACCGACAGGCCGTGGTCGGCGAACGCGACCACGGCCGCGGCCAGATGGGGGTCCGTGCGCGCGGTGGCCACGGCCCTGGTGAACAGCGGGGCCAGGCGGGTGGCCTGCCCGCCGAGGCTGGCGGCCAGCCAGGAGTCGGCGAAATGCACGACGCGGCGCTGCCCGCCCGTCCGGGACAGCGCCTGCGTCGCGTCGGTGATGCTGTCCACCGCACCGGCCAGGCCCGGGCGGGACAGGCCGATGCCGATCGCGGTGGCGTCCCGCCGCGGCGGGATCGCCGCGGCGGCCGCGGCGACGGCGTCCGGGTCGTGCCGCTGGCCCAGGACCAGGAGCCGGGTGCCGGCGGTGGCGCAGTGGAGTTCGCCGGGCAGGGCGATCAGTCGATGGCGCAGTTGCTCGGTGCGGTCGTCCGGCCAGTCCTCGGCGGGCAGGCACAGCGCCTGGAACTCGCCGTCGGGTTGGTAGCCGAGCGCCTGGGCCAGGGGCGCCGCCGCCTCCGACCGGACGGAGTCGGCGGTGAGCGCGGCGAACAACCGGTGGGCGAGCGTGGCCCGGGTGACCTGGGCACGCCGGACTTCCTCGCTGTAGGCCTCGGAGGCGTTGCCGGTGAGGACCCGGATCCAGGTCCAGATGAGGGTGACCAGATGCGTCAGGTCGCCCACGTGCTCGGGGTGGTCGGTCGTGGCCTGCTGCAGGATCCTGTCCCAGGCCTCGCGGAAGGTGATGTGGTAGGCGCCGAGCATCAGTTCGAGGGGCAGGCCCTGCTGGGCGCGCCGCCGGCCGAGTTCCCGGGCGTGTGCGGTGTCCTCGTCGCCGGGCAGGGTCTGTTCGGCGATGCCGGCCAGCAGCATGCGGCCCTGATACAGCACGAACTCGCGGTGTTCCTCCGCCGGCACGACGGCGTACTCCGGGATCTCCGCCCGGATTTGCCGGACGACCTCGTGACTGATCGTCGGCAGGTTCCCGGCGATGTGTGCGCAGATCAGGGCCACGGCCTGCCGGGCCGCGTCCGAGAGTGGCACCGTCAGAGCGGCTTTCTCGGATTCCACAAGCCTGAGCTTATCAAGACGCGTCTTCCGTCACCGCGGTCGATCTCCTGTAGTGGAAAGCCCGAAGCACCGACCGGGCAGCTCGGTCTCGGTTCCCAGAAGTCGGCGGACCCAGTTCGTGGTTTCCACAAATCAATGCCGGAGATGTCCGGGCTTTCGCCGTAGTTCGCACCCCCGGCCCAGTGAAATGCTCGAAGCGTCAGGTAAACGAGTGAAACAGGCGCGGGACCACCCGCCGGGATCGAGGTCACACATGCCGGTCGGCTTCACTGTGGGCGACTACCTTCTTGCCAGGCTCACCGAGATCGGTGTCCGGCACGTGTTCGGTGTGCCGGGCGACTACAACATGGCGTTCCTCGATCACATCATGGAGCACGACCGGATCAGCTGGGTCGGCAACGCCAACGAGCTCAACGCGGCCTACGCGGCCGACGGCTACGCCCGCGTCAACGGGGCCGGTGCCCTGCTGACCACCTACGGGGTGGGCGAGCTCAGCGCGATCAACGGGATCGCCGGCGCGTACGCCGAGTACGTCCCGGTGATCCACATCGTGGGCGCACCTTCCACGGCGGCCCAACAAGCCCGCGCCCTGCTCCACCACACCCTCGGTGACGGCGACTACCGGCACTTCGTCCGGGCGCACGCCGAGGTCACCGTGGCACAGGCCTACCTGAGCACGGGCAACGCGATCGCCGAGATCGACCGGGTGCTGGCCACCAGCCGACGGGAACGCCGTCCCGGCTACCTGGTGCTGCCCACGGACGTGGCCGCGAGCCCGGCCGAGCCGCCGGCGCAGCCGCTCCCCGTACCGGCACCGGAGACCTCGGCCCGGGAACTGGCGCGGTTCACCGACGCCGCACGCGCCATGCTGGCCGAGGCCGACACGCTGGGTCTGCTCGCGGACTTCCTGGCCGACCGGTTCGGTGTCCGGGCCGAGTTGGCCGAGCTGGTCGCCGCCGGCCGGATTCCGAACGCGACGCTTTCCATGGGCAAAGGCGTACTCGACGAGAGCGCCCGGACGTTCGTCGGCACCTACTGTGGCGCCGCGAGCTCCGAGCGGGTGCTCGCCGCCGTCGAGCAGGCCGACGTGCTGCTGTCGGTCGGTGTGCGGTTCAGCGACAGCACCACCGCGTTCAGCCACCGTGTCGACGCCGCGCGGACCATCGACGTGCAGCCGTTCGCCACGCACATCGGCGACCAGGTCTTCGCTCCCCTGCCGATGCGCGACGCGGTGCGCGCGCTGACCGCGGTGCTGGCCGAGTCCGGCCGGTCGTGGGCGCGCCCGGATCTTCCGCCGGCCTCAGCGGATCGCCTGGCCGGCGACGCTTCCCGCGACAGTACGGACGCCCTGCGCCACGCGACGCTCTGGCCGGCGGTCCAGAGCTTCCTGAGGGAGGGCGACACGGTGGTCGCCGAGCTGGGCACCTCGCTCTTCGGGGCGCAGGCGATGCGGCTGCCGGCCGGGGCCACGTTCATCGGCCAGCCTCTGTGGGCGTCGATCGGGTACACCCTGCCGGCGGCCCTGGGCGCGCAGCTCGCGGCGCCGGGGCGGCGCACGATCCTGCTCATCGGGGACGGGTCGGCACAGGTGACCGCTCAGGAGCTCGGCACCCATCTGCGGGAAGGCTGCACGCCGATCGTGCTGCTGCTCAACAACGGCCGCTACACCATCGAAAACGTCCTCCACGGTGGGGAGCGCCGCTACAACGACATTCCCCGGTGGAACTGGAGGCTGCTCCCGGCGGCCATGGGAGGCGAGTCGGCGGTCACCCTGCGGGCGAGCACACCGGCCGAGCTGAGCACGGCACTGGCCCGCGCCGCCGATCCGGCCGATCTGGTGCTGCTGGAGGCCCTGCTGCCCCCGTCGGACGTCCCGGACGTCCTCGTACGGGCCACGGAGCGGCCGCTCGCCGCCGCCGACCGTCCCGGCCCGAGCTGACGCCCCGGCCGGGCCGGCGGCCTGCAACACCCCGACCTCGTCCCCTACTTCGCCCAGCACCTCGTGTCAGCGGGATGCCCCGCCGGCGGAAACAGCACCATGGATCATTTTCTCCCAGGCATGCGGCGTGGAAGCGCAGCAGCACCGCGGGCCTTGACGACCGTACTGCGAAAGATCGGCGCGATCCGTGCGAGCAGGGACGAGTACGTCCTGCGGCATGGCGTGAAGAGCCTGGTCGCAGCGGTGCTCACCTGGCAGCTCATCGCCCTGTGGCTACCGGGGCAGCAACAGTTCCTCGGCGTGGGCACTGCGTTGGTCATGGCCAATGCGTCCACGGTCTACAGCTCGGTGATCCATGCGGCGCGCCGGGTGGCGACCCAGGTGTCGGGCGTCCTGCTGGCTGTCTTCGCCGCCTGGCTGCTGGGAGCCACCGCCGGAGCCGTCGTGGCCGTCCTGACCGTGGTACTGCTCACCGGTGGACGCCGTAACGGCGAGGACCGCCTCCAGGTCGCGTCGACTGCGGTGATCAGCCTGACGGCTGCCGCGGCGGCTCCGGTCGGGCATGTGGTCGTACCCGCGGTCTCCACCGTTGCCGGCGCCGGGGTCGGAGTCGCCGTCAATGCCCTGGTCTTCCCGCCGACGTACCTCGGTCGGTCCGACGCCGCCGTGCGCAGTCTGGCCCGCTGCACGGGCACGCTGCTGCAGGACATGGGCCGCGGGTTGCGGGAAGGACTGTCTGCGAGCCACGCGCACGTCTGGCTGGAGCGGGCGCAGGAGCTGGAGCGGCAAGCCGCCGACGCTCGCGACGAGGTGCAGAAGGCCGCTGAGAGCCTGCGCTGGAACGCCCGCGCGGCGGCGCGCCGGCACCACATGTCCGCGGTCCACGCATACGCCTCGGAGGTTCTCCATACGGCGTCGTTCCAGGTGCGAGGCATCGCCAGGACCCTGGCCGACAACATCGAGCAGGACGCGGACCACGGCCTGAAGCAGGGATTCGCCGTCCGATACGGGGAGGCGCTCGAGTGGGCGGGACGGGTGTTCACCACCTACGCCGCGCTGGGGGTGGCGGCCGACTCCAGCCAGGGCGATGCCCGGCAGCAGTTGCGCACGGTCATCGACCGCATGCTGACCTGGCATGCCACGGTGACCGATCTGCTCGAGCGCGGTGCCCTCACCGATCTGAACGCCTGGCAGGTCTACGGATCGCTCGTGGCCGACGTGGAGCGGCTCCTCACCGACCTGGAGGGCATCGAGCCGCCCGAAGAAGCACGGGTGCCCCAACTGGTCGGCGTCCGCGGTGTGCCGAGCCGATGACCCGGTCGGACGAGTGGGTCATGGACCCGTGCCCCGGGCGCGACTGCCCGAACCGCGGACGTGGGCCGTTGGCCGCTGTCCGTGGGCCGCTGTCCGTGGGCCGTTGGCACTTCGCCGTCACAGGAAGGAACGTGATCGGTGAGTATCGAATCGGATGAAGGGACCGATCTCCGACAGCAGATGGCTGTCTGGCGGAACCGGTTTCTGCGACTGCTCGACCGGTCGCCGGCGCCCACGGCGATAAGCCGGCCCGACGGTTCGCTGCTGATCGCCAATCCCTCGTTCTCCGCCCTGTGGGGATTGACGCCCGGACAGATACGTGACCGCAACCTGGTCGATCTGCTGGTGTCCACCGACGAGGATTCATTGCGCAAGCTCTCCGAAGGGCTTCGGTACGGGCGTCGGTTCCGCTACCCGATTCCTGTCGAGTGGGACACCGAAGGCTTGACCAGGACCGGGCAACTCACCGTGGAACCGGTCAGCGACGAATTCCTCACTCCGACGCTGCTCATGACGTTCCTGCACGTCACCGACAGGGCGCACGACATGGAGCGGGAGCTGGCGCACGCCTTGTCACCGCAGGAAGGGCGCATCCTGGCGCTGGTCGCGTCGGGAGCCACCTCCGCGCTGATCGCCCGGTCGGTCGGTCTCACGCCGGACGGTGTCAATTACCATCTCTCCCGGCTGTGCCGCCTGCTCAGAGTGCCGAACAGAACCGCCCTGGTCGCCAAGGCGTATGTCCTCGGGCTCCTCCCTCCCGCGTCCTGGCCGCCCGACTCCCGAGAAAGCCGGTGAGGTCGGGCGAGGATGCCGGCCAGCAGGGCCCGGAGGCCCTGCCTGTGAGCTGTCTCACCCTTCGCCGCCTGTCCGGCGCACGAACTGCCTGACCAGCGCTGTTCCCACCCGTCACACGCCGTCCGTTGGCCGGATGCGTCAGTAATCTGTCATTGCAGCCAGTGCGACATTCGATACAGGCTGTGACCGTGCTGGAACGACGTGTTGTGGTGGTGGTGTACGGGGGCGCGATGGCCCTGGACATCACCGGACCGATTGAAGTGTTCGATACCGCGAACCGGCTCCTGGGCCCCTCGGGCATCCCTTACCGGACCGACTTCGTCTCCGCCGACGCACCCCTGGTGCGCATGAGTTCGGGCGTGGTGGTGGAGGCCTCGCCGCTGGAGGCGGGGCAGGGCCCGATCGACACGCTCCTCGTGCCGGGCGGATGGAGTCTCGACGACGCGCTGCGGGACCAGGCGCTCGTGTCCTGGATCGGCCGGGCAGCGGCCCGCTCCCGCAGAGTCGCCTCCGTGTGCGGCGGATCCTTCCTGCTGGCCGAGGCGGGCCTCCTCGACGGCAGACGCGCCACCACGCACTGGGCGTACAGCCAGGCGATGGCGTGCCGCTACCCGGATGTCACGGTGGAAGCCGAGCCGATCTTCGTCTGGGACGGCCCCTTCGTGACCTCCGCGGGCGTGTCGACGGGCATCGACATGGCGCTGGCTCTGGTGGAGGCCGATCACGGATCGGCGCTCGCACTGGAGACGGCACGGTTTCTGGTGCTGTTCCTCAAGCGGCACGGAGGGCAGTCGCAGTACAGCGCCGTCCTCGACGCCCAGTTGGCCGACCATCCGCCGATCCGGGCAGCGCAGGAGTGGATTGTGGACCACCTGGACGGCCCGCTGACCGTGGCCGAGATCGCGCGGCAGGCCAACATGAGTCAGCGCAACTTCGCCCGGGTCTTCCGGCGTGAGGTGGGCACGACACCCGGCCAGTACGTCGAGCGGACGCGTATCGCCCGCGCGCGCGAACTGCTGGAAGCCACGGACTTGACGATCAGCCAGATAGCCGGCCGCTGCGGATTCGCCGCCACCGAGACGTTCTTCCGGTCCTTCGGACGAACCCTGGGACTCACCCCCAAGGAATACCGGCACCGCTTCCAGGTGATCTCGCCATCCGGCCTCATCGACCGGCACCGAGAGAGGGAGGGGAGCCCCGCATGACCACCGCGACCCCGGAATTACGCGAGGCGGAGACGGTACGCCTGGTCGACCATCTGGCCGGGGAACTCGCCAGGGCAGGCGTCACCCATGTGTTCGGCGTCGGCGGCGCGAACATCGAGGACCTGTACGACGCGGTGCACCGCGCCGGAGCCGTCCGCGGTGTCGTCGCCAAACACGAGTTCTCCGCCGTCACCATGGCCGACGGATACGCACGCACCACCGGGCGCCTCGGCGTCGTCGCCGCCACCTCGGGCGGTGGGGCGATGAATCTGGTACCGGGTCTGGCGGAGGCGTACGCCTCCCGGGTGCCCGTGCTGGCCCTGGTGGGCCAGCCGCCGACCGGCCAGGAAGGGCGCGGGGCGTTCCAGGACTCCAGCGGCAAGGCGGGCTCCTTCGACGCGCGGGAGGTCTTCGCACCCGTTACCCGGTTCTGCGCCCGCGTCGATGCCCCGGACGCGCTCGCGGAGTTGCTGCCCCGGGCGATCGCGGCGGCACAGTCCGATCCGCGCGGGCCGGCCGTGCTGCTGTTGCCCAAGGACGTGCAGCAGGCGCGGATCCGGGTGCCGGCCCGCGACGCGGCCCCGGCATCGGGCGGCCCCGCGACGGCATCCGCGGTGCGGCTCGACGCCGCTGCCGTCGGCGCCGTGTCGGACGCCCTCCGCGGGGCCGATCGCGTCCTCGTCATCGCCGGTGAGGACGTCGCCGCCGCCGACGCCCGGGCGGAGCTGGCGCAACTGGCCGGGCGCCTGGGGGCATGGGTGGCGGTCACCCCGGACGCCAAGGACGTCTTCGACAACCGTGATCCCCGCTTCGCGGGCGTGGCCGGGGTGATGGGCCATGCCAATGTCGAGGACTGTCTGCGGCGGGCCGACCTGTGCCTGCTGGTCGGTACCCGGCTGCCGCTGCTGGCACGCGGCGGCCTCGAGCGGGCCCTGGCCGCCTCCGACGTCGTCTGCCTAGGCCCCGAACCGCCCTTCGTGGCGGGCACCGCACTGGGCGGGAACCTGCGGGACGCGCTGCGCGCCGTGACGGCCCGGCTGCCGTCGCACCCACGTCCCTGCCCGCCGCACGCCGGCCCCCTTCCCACCCCCCTCCCGGGTCCGCTCCTCCAGGCCCGGGAACGCACCGTCCCCCATGCCCAGGCGGTCGCCGCGGTGGAGGCGGCACTCCCGCAGGACGCACACGTCTTCGTGGACGCAGGCAACGCGGGGGCCAGCGCGGTCCATCTCCTCCCGGCACCGCGCCACGGCCGCTTCGTGGTGGCGGTCGGCATGGGCGGCATGGGCTACACCTTCGGTGCCGGCATCGGCGCCGCGCTCGCCACCGGCCGGCGCACGTACGTCCTCGCCGGCGACGGGTCCTTCCTCATGCACGGGATGGAAGTGCACACCGCCGTTCAGTACGACGCCCCCGTGACGTTCGTGATCTTCAACAACAACGCCCACGCCATGTGCGCGATGCGGGAGGAATTCCTCCAGGGCGGCGTCCGCAGCGACGACCTGTTCGCCCCGACCGACCTCGCCGCCGGAGTGGCCGCCGCCTTCCCGTCCCTGCCGGCCACGGGAACCGCCGACGCGGACCACCTGCGCACGGCACTGCTGCGCAGCAATGCGCGCGGCGGTCCCGCGTTCGTCGCAGTGGCCTGCGACCCACGGGAGATCCCCCCGTTCCTTCCCTTCCAGTCCTTCACCGAAGCCACCGAGAACAAGGAGAGTTCAGATGAGCGAGGAGTCGTCCACGTTGGCTGACATCCCCGGTCTGGTCCGGATCGAGAACACCGGCAAGGAGGAACTGACCGCCCACTGCATGGAGCTCACCCACGCGGTCTACCCCCACCACCAGGTCTACGGGCAGTACTGCACCATCCACGAGTACGTCGACTGCCCCCCGGAGCAGGCCTACGACTACCTGCGTCAGGGACACCACCTGGAGGAGTGGACCTGCAGCCTGCGGGACTTCGCGCCCACCGGCACCCCGGGGCTGTGGGTCGGTCACGACCGGCTGGAGGACGACACCAGGATCTACTGCAAGGTGCTCGCGAACCCCGAGGCCATGACCGTGGACTACCACTGCTCCTGGGACCAGGGCGACACGCTGTGGATGATCTACCTGATGCGTGTCGTCCCGGCCCGACCGGTGCTCGACAAGCCGGGTTCGGTGATCACCTGGACCAACTGCCGGCACCCCTACTACGACGACAACCCGCGCCCCGACCTGGCTCCCCGCCCGGACCGGCCCTGGGTGGGCGACTACTGGGACCTCTTCTACGCGGGGCACACCGTGGAGATGCGCAACCTCAAGGCCATCCTGGAACACCGCCACCGCGGCGGCCTGCCGGTCTGCTCCGCTCCCGCGAGGGCGGTGGCGCAGTGACCACGGTCAGCCTCACCGACGTCGCGAGCTACCTGCCCGGCGAGCCGGTCCCCGCGGAGTTCTACACGGACTTCCCCGGAGCCGAGGACAAGCTCCGCAGCCATCCGATGTTCAAGGTCCCGCCGTTACGGCACCACGTGGCCAGGGACGAGACCAACGCGGACATGGTCGAGCGCGCCGTTCAGCCCCTGATCGAACGGCACGGCGCGGCGGAGATCCGGGGCGTCGACGTCCTGTTGGTGCACAGCCAGTTGCCGGACCTGCCGTTCGTGGGCGCCGGAACCGAGGTGGCGCGTCGGCTGGGCCTGAAGCCGGAGTGGCTCGTCGACGTGGCCAACGCCGGCTGTGCGTCGTTCGTGTACATGGTGAAGCTGGCCCGGCAGATCCTCACTTCCACCGAGGCCAGGACCGCGCTGATATGCAACGCGCAGAGCGCCGCGGGGCAGTGGTTCACCCAGTCCGAGGTACGCCGGCTCGCCCAGGCGGCGATCCCCGGCGACGGGTGCGGTGTGGGATACCTGACGACGTCGGCCCAATCACCGGTCCTCGACGTGGAGACCCGGCACATCGGCGAGTACGCCGGCGACATGACCGTGGCGGTCGACGACGGCCGCAAGTACTGGGAGCCGGGCGAGTCCCAGCTGCGGATCGGGTTCACCGACGCCAGCGTCGCCAAGGTCCTGGCGCGGGGGAACCGCCTCGTCCCCGAGGTCGTCATGGACCTGTGCCGGCGGCTTCGAGTGGCGAGCACCGACATCGACGTCCTCATCACCAACCAGCCCAACCGCACCTTCCTGCGGAACTGGCGAGAGGCGCTGCAGCTGCCGGCCGAACGGCACCTGAACACCTTCGACGACTACGGGAACCTGTTCGGGGCGGCGATCCCGATCACGTTGGACCGCGCGATCCGCTCCGGGCAGGTGGGGGACGGCGACCTGCTGGTGCTCGGGGGATTCGCCCACGCGGGCGACTTCGCCGGCGCCGTCGCCGTCCGCTGGCACGGCGGACGGGGCTGAACCATGGACACCCCCGTTCTGCACCGGCTCGCCCTGAACGAGAGCCCGTATCCCCCGCTGCCCTCGGTACGCGAGGCGATGCAGCGGGCCGTCGAACAGGCTCACCGTTACCCGCAGTTCCATCCCGACGACCTCACCGAGCTGATCGCCGCATGGTGCCGGGTCACCCCCGACCGGGTCGCGGTGGGCAGCGGATCGGTCGGTGTCGCCCTGCAGTTGCTCCGGGCAGTGGTCCGGCCCGGTGACGCGGTGGCCTACGCCTGGCGGACGTTCGACGCCTACCCCCTCCTGGCCGCAATGGTCGGCGCTCACCCTGTCCCCGTACCCCTGTCGCCGGACGGGCACCAGGATCTGGGCGCGCTGCTCGCGGCGCTCGACCATCGCACCCGCGTCGTCGTACTGTGCAATCCCCACAACCCCACCGGCAGCCTGGTCACCGCCGACGCGCTGTCGGCGTTCCTGCGGCAGGTCCCCCCACACGTCACCGTGCTGCTCGACGAGGCGTACGTGGAGTTCGCCCGCGGCACCGAACTGCCGGACGCACCCGCGCTCCTGGACGCGTACCCCAACTTGCTGGTCCTGCGGACCTTCTCCAAGGCGTACGGCCTCGCCGCCCTGCGCATCGGGTACGGACTCGGCGCTGCCGGCCTGGTGCAACGCATCCGTCGGCAGCAACTGCCCTTCGGCATCAACGCGGTGGCAACGGCGGCGGTGCGGGCCTCACTGCGGGCCGAACGCGAGCTGCGCCTCCGCGTGGACACCGTGGTCGCCGAGCGCGAACGGCTCGGGCGTGAACTCGTGTCCCTGGGTTGGCGCGTACGCCCCGGCCACGCCAACTCCGTCTGGCTCGCGGCGCCCGATCCGATCGATGAGGGCGCCGCGGCACTCGCCGACGCCGGTGTCCAGGCGCGTCACTACGCCGGCGAGGGACTCCGGCTCACCGTCGGCAGCCGGAGCGCCAACGACGCCGTACTGACGGCGCTGGCGGGAGTGCGCCTGCGCCAGGACGCATCGCGGACGTGAAACACACCGGCCGCCGCCCGGCCGCGGACGCTGTGGAGCCGTCCTCGTTCGTCCTGCGGCCTGCCGCTGCGGGATCGGTGGCGGTCTGACCGACCACGACCACGTTTGAGCAGGTCAGACCCTTGGCTCGGCGGACGGAGCACATGCCTTTCCCGTGCTCGGGAGGTGAGCGGGGCTGGGATCGGTGTGAGACTGGGGGCGGAGGGGGTGATCCCCGTGCCGGACCCACCGCACGCCTCCACCGGTCCCGCAACAACGGCTGCTCATCCCCGTCGAGGAGGCCCGGGAGGCGCTGCCGGTCGAGGGCTCGTCGGCCGGCTGGGCGTACCGGACGGTCTCCCCGCGGGTGTGCGAGGCCGACGCCGGCCTGGTCGTCTGGATGCCCCTGGTCGACGGTGCGGAGCGGCTGGGCGTGCTGGCGGTACGGACCGCCTCGCTCGACGGGGTGCGGATGCGCCGCAGCCGGATGCTGGCCCACCTGATCGCCATGCTGATCACGTCCAAGCGCGCCTACAGCGACTGGCTCGCCGCCCGCACCCGCACCGCGACCATGGCTTTGCCCGCCGAGATGCTGCGGGCCTTTCTGCCACCCCGCACCATCGGCAGCAGCAGGTGCGTCTCGACCGCGGTCCTGGAACCGGCGTACGACATCGCCGGCGACGCCTTCGACCACTCGGTGATCAAGGACGTGCTGTACACCACGATCCTCGACGCCATGGGGCACGATCTGACCGCCGGACTGACCACGTCGGTCGCCATGGCGGCGGCGCGCAACGCCCGCCGGAGCGGGGGCGATCTGGAGGACGTCGTCGGCTCCATCGACAAGGCGCTCGCCCGGTGGCTCCCCGACCACTTCTGCACCGGTGTGCTGTGTCGGCTCGATGCCAGGACGGGGGTCCTGCGCTGGGTCAACTGCGGTCATCCCCCACCGCTGCTGATTCGTGGCGACCGGGTGCTCACCGGGGCGCTGGACAGTCCCCCACAGCCACCGATCGGCCTGGCCGGCCCACTCGTCCCGGCAGCCCGGCACGTTCACGAGACGACTCTGGAACCAGGCGACTGCGTCCTGCTCTACACCGACGGTGTCGTGGAGGCTCGCGACGCCGACGGTGCGGAATTCGGCCTCGACCGGTTCACCGACTTCATCATCCGCTCCACCGCCGCCGGCCAGCGCCCCGCCGAGGTGCTGCGGCTGCTCATCCACGCCATCCTCGAGTACCAGCGCAACCAGCTGCGGGACGACGTGACCATCCTGCTCTTCGAATGGCGCCCTCAGCGCCGGTGACGGGTACCGAGGAGACCCGGTGCCCTCGCTCCCACCGGACGCCACTGACACCGGCCCGCCGCCGACCGGGACCGGCCGCACCGTCCGTAGCGGCTCCGGCCGACCAGCCTCATTCGAGGTCCTCGGCCATCCGCCCGCCCGGGGCTGAACGCCCGGCCCACGTGATCATCCGCTCCGGCGGTGCCTTCTTCGGCGGCCTCCGGACGACCGGGCCGGCCACTTCGACGGATCGGGAGCGATCTCACAGGTTGATCATGTGTCCGGCCAAGCCGTGCACGGCCTCCTGGATGGCCTCGCCGAGCGTCGGATGAGCGTGGACGTTGCGGGCGACCTCGTGGACGGTGAGGTCCCACTGCTGTGCCAGGGTCAGCTCGGGCAGCAGTTCGGTGACGTCGGGGCCGATGAGGTGGCCGCCGATCAGTTCGCCGTACTTCGCGTCGCTGATCAGCTTCACGAAGCCGGTGGCGTCGCCCAGGCCGTGCGCCTTGGCGTTCGCGGTGAACGGGAACTTCGCCACCTTGACGTCGTAACCCAGTTCGCGTGCCCGGGCCTCCGTGTGGCCGAAGCTGGCGATCTGCGGCTGGCAGAAGGTGGCCCGCGGGATCATCGCGTAGTCGAGCTCCATGGTCTCCGCGTCCGCCAGCGTCTCGGCGGCGATCACCCCCATCGCCTCAGCGGCGTGCGCGAGCATCAGCTTCGCGGTGACGTCACCGATGGCGTAGATGTGCGGCACGTTCGTACGGCAGCGGCCGTCGACGTCGATCGCGCCGCGCTCGGAGACCTGCACACCGGTGTTCTCCAGTCCGTAACCGGTCACGTTGGGGGCGAAGCCGAGCGCCTGGAGGACCTTGTCGGCCTCCAGGACCTGCTGGGAGCCGTCCTTGCCGGTGACCGTGACGCGGACGCGCGGGCCCGATTCGTCGATGGAGTCGACACGGGTGGAGGTGAGCGCGTCGATGCCCAGTCTGCGGTACTGCTTGGCGAGTTCCGCGGACACCTCGACGTCCTCCAGCGGGGCGAGGCGGTCCAGGAACTCGACGATCGTGACCTTCACCCCGTAGTTGTGCAGGATGTAGGCGAACTCGACGCCGATCGCGCCGGCGCCCGCGATGATGATCGACTGGGGCAGTTCCTCGGCGAGGATCTGCTCCTCGAAGGTGACCACGCGGGAGGTGCGCCGGGTGCCGGGCAGCAGCTTCGGCGTGGCGCCGGTGGCGATGACGCAGTGGTCGAATCCGACGGTGCGGGTGTCGCCGTCGAAGCCGGACACCTGGAGGGTGTGCGGGCCGAGAAACGTGCCCTGACCGTCGATCTCCGTGATCTTGTTCTTCTTCATCAGGTAGTGCACGCCCTTGACCCGGCCGTCGGCGACCTTGCGGCTGCGGCGGAACGCCTCGCCGTAGTCGAAGGACACCTGCCCGTCGACGCGAATGCCGAAGGTCTTCGCCTCGCGGGTGAACACGTGCGCCAGCTCGGCGTTGCGCAGCAGGGCCTTGGTCGGGATGCAGCCCACGTTCAGGCAGATCCCGCCCCAGTACTTCCGCTCGACGACGGCGACGCGTCTGCCGAGCTGGGCGGCGCGGATCGCGGCCACGTAGCCACCGGGGCCGGCACCGAGTACCACCACGTCGAAGCGGTCGTCCGGCTCGTCCGTCATCGATGCCTCCTGCAGCGGAACACGTTCGGGCTCCGGCCAGAGTTCCCCGTTCGAAGCCGACGGCAAACTGCGGTGCTTCCCAATGACGGAACAGGGACCGGCCGACACGGTCGGCACGCCGCAGAAGCCCGGCGTGCGGACACGGCACGTCGGCCGTGAGATGTGATCAAGACCGGGCCCCGGGCCGCGGACGGATCAGGGGGGTCCCTTGTCGCCCACGGCCGGCGGTGGAGGCTCGCCGAAGCGGACGTAGATCTTCTCGAAGCCCTTGAAGGACTCCGTGGCAGCGTAGGAGCGGTAGGCGCGCAGGTCGCCCGAGGCGAGGTGGACGTGGTCGGTGAAGGGCGTCAGCAGGCTGCGCGGCCACAGCCGCAGGCAGCGTACGGCGATGATCTCCGCTGTGGCGAGGTACACCGTGGCCGCGAGATAGATCCACGCGAGCAGGCCGAGCACGATGCCGAACATGCCGTAGGTCGCCGTGGCCCCCCGCAGCACGTGACCGACGTAGTAGGAGCCGCCCCACTGCAGCGCCTGCCAGGCGCATGCGGCTCCCAGGGCCGGGCCGTACGTGGCGCGCAGCGGCAGTTTGCGCCGGGTCATGAGCCGGTAGCTCAGCAGCAGGAGGGCGGCGTTGAGGACGACTCCCAGGATCCCGGCGGCGATCCTGATGCCGATGGCCAGGCGGTTTCCGTAGATGGTGGCAGCGGACTCCGAGGTGGACAGTGCCGTCGTCAGGCAGAGACCGACCGCGAGCAGGAGCAGGAAGTACAGGCTCCTCGCCCGTGAGCGCAGCGGGTCGGGACGGGCATGGCGCGGCACCGCGAAGATCTTGTTCAGGGCGTGCTGAGCCGCCTGGGCGATGCCGAGGGCGCCGTACACGCTGCCGGCGACTCCCACCACGATGGCGGCGCCGCTGCCGTGGAACGAGTGGATGTTGTGGCCGAGCTGGTCCCCGATCACCGGGAACTCGCTCAGTGCGGAGTGCAGCATCGAGTGCTGCAGCTGCGCATTGCCGTGCAGGGCGGCGCTGAGGATCGCGACCAGGAACAGCAGCAGCGGGAAGAGGGAGACGAAGCCGTAGTAGGCCATCAGTGCGGCCAGGTAGGTGACCTGGTCGTCGAAGAACTTGTACACGACCGCGAGCGGCATCCCCGCCCACCGGTGCCGTCTCTGATATCGGTCCAACCGGGCCAGCACGTCCATGTGCCCTCCCACACCCTCGGGTGCGAGTCCGCACGTCAGCGGAACACCTCAGCATTCCGGTGCCCCGGCCGGGGCCTTCCACACCGACGCTCGTGATCACCTCTGTTCGGAGGCGGACGCCCGGGTGCGCCGCAGGAGGTGCCGCCCGCCGAGCCGCGGAGGGCACCCGAGTCCGCTCGGGGCCGGCCCTCCCCGCTTCTGGGGACCGCCCCGGTCAGTCGTCGCCCGGTTCTGCCGCGGCGCGGTCGGCTCGCCCGCCGGCGCCGAGCCGGCCCGTGCCGGGCAAGGGATGCCCGGCGTCCAAGCGGGGCAGTTCGTGCCGGGAGATGCGCAGCACGAAGGGGGGCAGGGCAGCGCGCACCGCCTGGATGCAACGCAGCCACGCCGGTACGTAGACCGCGGTACGGCGGCACTCCACCGCGCGGGCCAGTCGGGCCGCGACCGTGGCGACCGGGTAGACGGTGCGAGCGGGAGGGGGCATGTGGGCGCGCAGCTCGTGCATCGCGGTGAAGCGTTCCGCCTCGCGGATCATGTCGGTGTCGGTCCAGGAGGGGTAGGCGACGCCCACGGCGACCCCTTGGTGGGCCACTTCCGCCTGCAGCGTGTGCGCGAAGGCTTCCACGCCGGCCTTGGAGGCGCAGTAAGCGCTCATCATGGGGGTGGCGCCGAGTGACGCCAGGGATGCGACCTGCAGGAAGTAGCCGGCCGTCGCCACCAGGTCGGGCAGGAAGGTGCGCGCCGTCTGTGCGCTGCCCGTCAGGTTCACGTCGATGACACGGCGCCATGAGTCGGGATCCGACGTGGCAAAGGGGCCGCCCAGCGCGATACCCGCGTTCGCCACGACCACCGACGGACGGCCGAGAAGACCGCGGATCTCACCTGCCGCATCGGTGAGGGCGGTGTGGTCGGTGACGTCGACCTCGAAAGCGAGCGCGGTGGTGGGAAGGGCTGCCGCCAGCGCCTCCAGCTCGGCTCCTTCATGGCCCAGCAGCGCCAGGCGCGCCCGGCGCCGGGCCAGTTCGAGCGCCAGGGCCGCGCCCAGGCCGCGCGCGGCTCCGGTCACCACGATGGTCCGGTCCTTGAGGGGGCTGTCCGTCACCGGTTGTCCCTTCCCCTCTGCGGTGCCTCTGCGGTGCCTGTGTGGTCCCCTCTGTCGTCTTCTCTGTGGCGCCGCCCTCTGCGGTTCCCTCTCTCCGGCGGCTCGCGCTCGGCTCACGGAGCTCTCCCGCCGGGCGGCGCCTCCGCGACCCACGCCGCGGAAGCCCATGTCGTGCGTCGCGCGGCCCTCCCAGGGGGATCGAGCCGGCGCGTGGCGACGTGCACTCCGTCCGTCAGCCGGCCACCCGATGCCGTGACGGCGGACAGGCAGAACCGGACCCACATGTTGAGCTGAATCTCCTTCGCCAGACGCAGGTGCGAGTACAGAAGGTGCACCATGCGGCTGCCCGGCCGGGCCCACAGCTCGATCTCGAACACGAGCAGGTCACCGTCCTCGTGCGCACGGAACTGCACCTGACCGGCCTCCATGTGGCCGCGCAGGGTCACCAGACGCAGGGTCTCGGCGTCGCGGTGGACGACTCTGACGGGTCCGTTCCAGGGACCCGGCATGTCCACCACCAGCTCGTCCCCGGCGTCCAGACCATGGGCGCGGAGTTCACCGGCGCGGATGTCGACGACCTCCGTGGGGACGAAGCTCTTGAAATCGCGGCAGACCCGTTCGATGAGCCGGCCGGCGTCGATGTCGGCCTCGGCGATGCGCACCCGGAAGAGGCGGTGGAACAAGGGGCCGCAGCCGTCCTCGGCCCGTTGCACCCGGGCGTCGACCGTTTCGGGGGGCAGGCGCGGCGGGCGGTCCCGCTCGTCGCCCCGGCACTCGCCGCCCCGGTGGAGGGGAGTCGTTTCCCAGAGATAGCGCCAGGTGACCAGCACCGTGCCCAGGAGCCACCGCGCGAGCACGGTGTGTACCCGAGGACCGTGTCGTCGCGACATGCCCACCCTTCCCGAACCGTCACGATTGCCTATTAGTGTGTGAATACTTGCACATCGGACATGACACAGTCTCACCAGCGGACGACCCGGAGGCGCGCATGGTGGTCCAGCTCCTGCACCGAGCCGGCGCGCGCCCGGCACACCTGCACTCAGCCTCACTCGCCGCGATCGGCCTGTGCCTGACGTTGTGGGTGCGCGCGAAGGCCGTCGACCAGGAGCAGCGGGGGAACGCCGAGCGGCGCGCACTCTTCGTGGGCCTGTGGCCGCCGATGCTGTGGCTCATCGGCGAGTCACTTCGGGAACCGAAGTGATCGCCATTGGGTGACCTGGTCTTCGGACGGCTCGACGCCGCGCGACTGTGGCAGGGGCTCGCAGCCGCACGCGTCAACTACTCCGTGGAGGAGGTGCGCCGGCCGGCCTGGAACATCGACGCCTACCGCACCGCACTGCCGCCCGAGCGACCGGGCCCCCCGGAACCGGGGGGATGTTTCGAGCACGCCTGCCGCCTGGTCCGGGACTACGAGTTCTCGCCGCCGGAGATCGTCCGAGCGCTCTACGATCCGGACGCGCCACTGCTCGGGCGTGACATGCTGCTCGAAGCCCGCTTCCACGGCATGCACTTCTACTGCGGCGTACGCGTCACCGAAGTGGTGGACGAGGCCCGTGACGCCGCGGACCGCGTCTGGGGATGGGCCTACGAGACCTTGGAGGGCCATCTGGAACGGGGCAAGGTCACGTACGAAGTCGTGAAACACCAGGAGACGGGCCAGGTGGAGTTCCTGGTCTCATGCCATTCGCAAGGCGCACCCACTTTGGATCGGATCACCGTCCTCGGCTGGCGCCTGTTCGGCCGCCGCACCCAGTTGCGGTTCTACCGCAGGTGCAGCGAGCGAATGCAGCGTTTCGTCGGCAGCGCGCTGCGCGGTGAGCACTGCCCGTCCGGCCCTCCGCAGCGGGTCGGGCATCTGGTGTGCGCGCCCTCCGACGCCAAGGTGCGTCGTCTGGACGCGCTGGCGATCCACCGGGTCGCCCCGGCTGCCGCAGGCTGACCCTCGAGCTCTACGAGCAGTGCGGGCACGGAGCGCGTCGAGCCGGATCGTCGAGGGCGAGGACACCCTCGACGATCCGGGCCTCACGGGCGTACTCACTGAGCCTCTCGAGCCGCTCGATGAGGCCGTACCCCTCACAGAGCACCGCTTCGTGCCCGCCGTAGGACTCCAGGTTCACGACCGCCGCATCCAGATGGCGGATCTCGGACAGCAACAGGGGGATGCCGCTCAGGCCCCGCGCGAGGGCGAGGCCGGCGCGTGGATAGAGCAGCGGCGGCAAGGCGGCGCCGCTGGCGTTGTGGATCGTGGCCGGATCGCTGCCGCTGTGCACTTCCAGGCAGGTACGCGCGTGCTGGATCACGTGAACGAGAACCTGGAACTCCGCCGGAGTGATCTCGACCGCGAGTAGGCCACCGGGTGCCAGGGGCTCGACGCTGGACGGTCCGTCGTCCGGGCGCGTCCGATCTCGACGACTCCGCCTCCACGGCACCACATCCGCCCCCCAGCACGTGCCTGATCGTCTCCCCGCCCACGACACGCCAGGGCGATGGGACAGTCCCCCCGACCCCAGCAAGGGCCTGCGGAAAACCGAGAGTAGCCGATAGAAGCGTCAACCTTTGCCGAGTGGAAACGACGTGCTGCGGGCATCGCCGACCCGGCCGGTCCGAGCGCCTTCCTCATCAGCGCGGGCGGACCGTCCGTCCACCTCCCAGGCGCAGGGGGGCAACTGTCGAGGGGCCACCCTCCTCACCGGCTGCCTCGTCACCCGGGTGGCCGACCGACGCCGCCCATTGTCCGCCGCCTGCCCCAGCTCACGGGCTTTTCGAACCCAGGTACGGAGCTGACGTGCCGCCAGGTGGGTAGGGGCGTGGACTCAACGGCATCGAGGAAGGGGAAAAGCCATGTCAGTGGATCCCGAACCTGCCGAAGCAGTGCCTGCGGCCAAGAGCGTCGCCGAATCACTGGTCGAGTTGTGCCGACGAGCACGTGAGGACGTCGCGCCCACGGTCTCGGACGAGCAGATTCGCGGCCTTCTCGCGCTGGACGGTGAGCCAACCAGCCCGGGCCGTATGGCTGTTCTCCTCGGCGTCAGCCCTTCGTCCGCGACGGGACTGCTCGGCCTGCTGGAGCGACGCGCATGGGTGCGCCGCCTCCCCTCCGGGGAGTTCTACGTCACCGGCGCGGGAAAGTGTGTGCTCGAAGCGATGCGTCAACGGCGTCGGCAACTCCTGGAACAGGCGCTGGTGACAGCCGCGCCCCAGGACCGCCTGGTCTTGCGCGACGCATTGCGTCAGCTCTACGGGACGGTGAGGCCCTTGGCCCGGGTGCCTCGCAGCCGCTCGCCGATCTGATCGGGCCGCTCACCCCTGCTCGACGGTCGGCTTGGCCGGGAAGCTGGGGCCCCGGTGGCAGGCGGCCCTCACGGAGGTGTCCCCAAGTCGCGTGCCGCCAGGGCCCAGCTGAGTTCCACCACGGTGTCCGGAGCGTCCAGGCTGGTGCCGGTCAGCTCCTCGAAACGGCGCAGACGGTAGCGGACGGTATTGACATGGACGTGTGCTCTGCGGGCGACCTCGCGGACGTGCCGTCCACTCGCCAGGTATTCCCGCACCGACTCCTCGATGAGCGCACCGAACTCCCCCTCCGCCTCCAGCGGGCGCAGATAGCGGTCGAGCAGCACCTCGGCGAGTTCCGGTTCGGCGACGACCGCCACCCGCCACGACAGGTCGCTCAGGTCGTACACACCGCGCAGACCGTACGCACGGGCGGCCTCCAGCATCCGGCCGGCGGCACGGAAGGAGCGGTGCACCACGGCCAGGCCCGTCGGCGGCCCGAGCCCCGCCGTCACCTCCAGGTCACCGCTCTCCGGCCTGGCCTCGACGACCCCGGCCACAGCGTCGTCCAGCACGGTGAGCAGCGCTCCCCGGCCGTTCCTGCGGCCGTGGGAATCCAGGAGGCGTTCCAGCGCGTCCGGACGGACGTCGCCGCCCGGGACGGCTTTGATGGCCCGGTACCGCCGCGCGGGGTCCAGTCCGTAGAGCGCCGCACCACTGTGGATCTCCACCGCGCTCAGCGTCCCGTGGAGCAGTCCGCGCAGGAAGTCGGCGCGACGACGGGCGTCGAACAGGGCGGAGGCGATCTCCGCCTGCCGGTGGACCGCGGCGATCTGCACGCTCGCGACGTCCGCGAGCTCCCACAGACACCTGGTGCGGTCGACGACGAGGCCGGGGTCCAGCCCCTGTTCGGTCCCCTCGGCGAGGAACAGGTCCCGTATCGCGCTCAGCGCCCGGCGGAAGGCGCGGAGCCCGTCGCCGAGCGGCACGCCCCGGGCGACCCGGTCCCAGGCCACGTCGGCTTCGCCGAAGTCCTCCGGCGCGGGCACCGTCCCTTCTCGCACCACCGACAGTGCCCGCTGGAAGTGCCGGTGCCAGATCCGGTCCAGTAGTTCCCGCGGGACAGCGCGGTAGGACGGGACGTGGTCCGTAAGCTCCGCGTACAACCGCCCGCCCAGGCGCGTCTGCTGCGCGGTCATCGCGGCGATGACGCGTTCGAGGGGCACCGCCGCGCACGACTGTCCGGGCATGGACCGCGCCCCCTCCCCTCGCCCACCGCTCGTTGTGCACCTGAACAATATGCCGGCCTCCGCCCTTGGCCGGGGATCCGTCGACAACGCCCCACCGCCGACAGCACAGTGGCACGGCGGCGGAACGAGCACGTCGGCAGCGCACGGCAAGGCACCGATCGACCGTGCTCAGTCCCGCCCGCGTGCCATCGACCGCCCTGACGAACCGTGCGGAGCCACCATGACCGACGAGCACCATCACCGCCCCGACCGCCCCGCCACCGGCCCGCGCCTCGCGCCACTGCCCGAGGACCGCTGGGACCGGTCCACCCGGGAGCTGCTCGCCCCCGTCCCCCGGGACGCCGACGGTCACCCCGCCAACGTCTTCACCACCTTGGTGCGGCACCCCGGCCTCTTCAGGCACTTCCTGCCGTTCGGCAGCCACCTGCTGCGCGACGGCCGCCTTCCGGACCGGACCCGGGAACTGCTGATCCTGCGCACCGCCTACAACACCCGGGCCGGTTACGAATGGGGGCGCCATGTACCGCTGGCCAGGGCCGCCGGGGTCACCGACGAGGAGATCCGGCGGGTCGGCGCGGACCCGGACGCGGGAGGGTGGACGCCGGACGATGCCCGACTGCTGCGTGCCGCCGACGAACTGCACCGGGACGCACGTCTGTCCGCGGCGACCTGGTCCGCACTCTCCGCCGACCACGACGAGGCACAGCTCATCGAAATCACCATGCTCGTCGGCCAGTACCACATGGTCGCGTTCTTCCTGAACTCCGTCGGCACCCCGCTCGAGCCCGGCTACGCAACGGAAACGCTGCCCGGGGCGGACCCGGGCTCAGCGGAAGGGACACACACCGATGTCTGAGCCCCGGAACGGCGCGACCCACCCGATCGGCCTTCTGACCGGCCGTAACGTACTGGTCATCGGGGCGGGTACCCGCCCCGGTGACGATGCGAGGGCCCCGGTGGGCAACGGACGGGCGGTGGCCGTGCTCGCCGCCCGCGAAGGAGCCTCCGTGGCCTGCGCCGACGTCTCCCCCTCCGCCGCGGCGGCCACCGCCGCCCTGGTCGGCGAGGAAGGCGGTCGTGGCCTGCCTGTGGTCGGTGACGCGACGGATCCCGAACAGTCCTCGGCCATGGTCGCCGAGACTCTCCGCGGACTCGGCGCGCTCGACGCGCTGGTGGTCAACGTGGGCATCGGTCTCGGCACGGGGCTGGCGGACACCTCACCGCAGCAGTGGGAACGCGTGCTCTCGCTCAATCTGGGCGCTCCCTTTCTCGCCGCCAAGTACGGTCTGCCCGCGATCGCCGACGGAGGCTCGATCGTCTTCGTCGGTTCCGTGGCGGGGCTGCGCGCCGCCACCGACTCGCCCGCCTACGACAGTTCCAAGGCGGGCCTGTTCGGACTCACCCGGCATGTCGCCAAGGAGGGTGCGCCCCGCGGGATCCGCGCCAACCTGGTCGTCCCGGGCCTGATCGACACCCCGATGGGCCGTGAGGCGTCGGCCCGGCGGGCGTCGCGTTCCACCTCGTTCGCCCGCATACCGCTCGGGCGCCAGGGCACCGCCTGGGAGGTGGCCGAAGCCGTCACCTTTCTGCTCTCCGACCGCGCCTCCTACATCACCGGGCAGAGTCTGGTGGTGGACGGGGGGTTGAACGCCGTCTGAGCACGTGGCGCCCGTCGGCTCCGCCGGGCGGGGCGGGGTGCGGGGGCAGCGGCCGGGGGCCGCCCCCGCAGGGTCACTTCGTGAGCGCGGGCCGAAAGCCCGGACTGCCGGGCGTCCCGCGCGCACGCGCCGGCGCGCGCCGTCACGGCAGGTCGGCGAGAGGGGCGCTCGGTTGCCAGGTGACGGGGAGGACGACGTCGACACCGTCGCGGCGGGCCAGGGGCAACAGCCGGCGCATCGTGGCGTCCATGTCGTCCAGGAAACGGGGCATGGGCCTCAGAGGCCGGTGCAGACCGAGGAAGAAGTCGTCCCAGTGCACGAGGACCACCCGGCGGGCCCCCGTCGCGACCACGACCTCGTCCCAGTACGCATGCAGGAACTCGGTCGACTGCTTGCCCAGATTGCCGATGCCGAGATAGACGGCGTCGGCGGGCCGGCCCCGCAGGGTGCCGGGGCGGAAGTTGGCGCTGGCGTGCAGCAGGATGCGGCCCCTCGGGTGGGTGACGAGCACGCTGTAGGCGATGCCGGTCTTCCATGCGCCGGCGCGGGCCGGTGGCACAAGGGGCTGGTCGACGGTGCCGGGACAGCGGTCACCGGGGCTGTGCACGGAGTCCAGGAAGGTGAGGTCGAAACGGCCGTAGGAGACGGTCTCCCCGTCCGCGACCACCCGCAGGGACGACTCCGGCACTCCCAGGCCGCGGCCGATGTTCGCGGTCGAGGGCGATCCGACCAGCTCCGCCCCGGTCTCCAGGGCCCACACCGGCGCGTCGAGGGCGTGATCGTAATGGGAGTGCGCGCAGATCACCGCGGCCAGACTCCTCACCCGTAGTCGGTCGATCGTGGCGCGCACAAGGGAGCGGTCGGGCGCGATCCTGCCCAGGGCGACGCGAAGCATCCCCGGCCGGGTGACGAACCCGTCGCTGAGCACGGAGGTCTCCCCGTCCGTCAGCAGAACGGAGCTGGTGCCGAGGAAATGGGCGACCACACCGTGGTCGCCCATCATCGGGCGCTGTGCGTAGGGCAGCCAGGGGAGCAGGCTCGGACGGCCGAGAGGCGTTCTCATGCCGGCATCCTCGCCTGTCGAGCGGCTCCGGCCGACCACTGCCTTTTCGTCTCTCCGGGTCGGGTCGCCCCGGTCCGGCGGCGCAGGGATGCAGTCGCGGTGTTCGTCGAACTGGTGGTCCCTGGTGAGCTGAGCCGCCGGTCGGCGGGCTCGGGGAACCCCTCTTGATCACCTTGGCCGGACCGTCCTCGCGTGGCGCCGCGCGCAGGGTGATCCGGCGCGGTGGTCCGCCGGGGGTCGTCGCATCCGGCGGTCGTCGCATCCGGCGTCGTCGCATCCGGCGGGCAGCGGCCTCCGGGGAGGTGCGGCACGGCCCCCCCGGCCGCGGTGTTCCCTCACTGTCCGCGTTCGCCGCGCGATCCTCTGGTGTGGGCGAAGCGACCCCCGGTGTTATTCAATGAGGTGTGCGTCAGGGGATCTCGGGGCCCCGTCGCACGGGTCCGAGTACGGCCTCGGCGCTGCGCCGGGGATTGCTGAGAGAGCCGCATGGACTCCACACCCTCCCCCTCGTCCTCCTCGCCGTTCGACCTGGTCAGCAGTGCCCTGGGGCGCTACATCCCGCGCGGCGGAGCGGCAGCGGCCGCCGGTCCTGCCGACGCGCAGGGCGACCGCACCGCCCCCCGTCGCGTACCCGACAACCCGGCAGTCGGCCGTCAGGAGCAGATTCTCGGCGCGCTCAACCTGGACAGGGATCTGAGGATCACCCGCTGCAATCTGGACGCCCCCGTATTCGCGGGTCTGGACGCCGTGGCCGGGAGTCCCTTCGTCGATCTGCTGCCCCCCAGGGACGTACCGACGGTCACACGGCGGTTGCGGCAGGTCCTGGACACCGGTGAGGCGCACGTCGCCCGGATCCAGCGCCTGCGGCGCGGCGACGGGTCGGAGCTGGTGGTCTCGCTGAGCATCCTGCCCGCCGCCGTGCCTCAGGAGGGCCTGACCGTCTCCGTGATCGCCATGGCCAGGAGGCTGCACCTGTACGCCGCCGAGACCGCGATCGGCACCTCGCTGGACATCGGCGAGACCGCGCAGTCGCTGGCGGAGTCCCTGCGAGCCTGGGGAGACGTGGCCGCCGTCGATCTCGACTTCGCCGTGTGGACGGGCGAGGGAGTCACCGGGCAGGCCCAGGGGCGCATCCGGCTACGGCGGGCGGCCCTGGTCCCGGACCGGGCGTGGCCCGATGGCTACGTGACTCCGGGCGACGATCTTCCCGGCGACGCGAGTCGCCTGCTGGCCCAGGCGGTACGGCGGGACGACGCCGCCCCGCAGGCCATCGTCATACCCGACCGCGAGGCGGTCGAGCGGGTACTCGGCAGTCCGCGAGTGATGCGGGCCCTGGTGCCCGGCGACCGGTCGGCGGGTGTGGCGTGCATACCGCTGGTCCTGGAGGGCGCGCCGCCCGTCGTGCTGGGCGTGGCGGAGGTCTGGCGGCGGGCGGACTGCCCCTTCCGTGACAGTGAGCTGTTCGACCTGCAGGAACTGGTTGCCAGGACCGCCCACCACATCGACCTGGCGCGTCAGCACCAGCGCGAGCACACGCAGGTGCTCGCGTTGCAGCGCCGGCTGCTGCCCCGGACGGGCGGCGACACCGTCGAGATCGCCAGCGTCTACCATCCCGCCACGCCCGACAGCGCGGGCGTCGGCGGCGACTGGGTGAACAGCTTTCCGCTGCCGGACGGCCGTACCGCGCTGGTGGTCGGTGACGTCGTCGGGCACGGCCTGGGAGCCGCGGCAACCATGGGCCAGCTGAGCATGGAGGCCCGCGCGCTGCTGTCCGCGGGGCTCGCGCCCGACGAGGTACTGGAGCACCTGGACGAGACCGTGACGCTGCTGGACGACGCCGAGTCCGGACTGACGGCCGGCTACAGCGCCCTCGGATCCACCTGCTGCATCGCCCTCTACGACCCGGTCAGCCATCACGTGGCGCTGTCCAGTGCCGGCCACCTCCCCCCGGTCCTGGTCTACCCGGACGGGCACGCGGGACCGCTCATGGTCCGCCCTCATCCCGGGCTCGGCGCCGAGTTCGCGCTGCGGGAACCGTTCGACGTGCACACGTTCGACGCGCCCCCGGGCTCCCTGCTCGCCCTCTACACCGACGGCCTGGTGGAGGATCCCGCCGTGTCGATCGACGAGGGCATCGGCAGGCTGGCGGACGCCGTGTCCACGGTGCACCCCTGGGACTCCCTCCAGCAGGCCGCACGACACGTCGTCTCCGCGCTGGCACCCGTGCGCCAGCGCGACGACGTGACCCTGCTGCTCGCGCGGATGATCGGCTACCGCAAGGGGGACACCGCGACCTGGCGGCTGCCCGCCCGTGACGACGCCCCCGCCCGTGCCCGCGCCCAGGTCTGCGCGCTGCTGCGGCAATGGCGCACCCGGGACGGCACCCGGGACACCGTGCTGCTGCTGGTCAGCGAGCTGGTCACGAACGCGGTGCGCTTCGCCACCGGTCCCATCACGGTACGGCTGATCAGGGCCGGTCACGGTCTGCTGTGCGAGGTGGGCGACACCGGCAACGGCAGGCCGCGTCTGGGCCCGGGTGGCCTCCTCGACGACGGCGGTCGCGGCCTGCAGATCGTGCACCGGCTCACCACCCGGTGGGGGGTGCGGTGGACGGACACCGGCAAGGTGGTCTGGGCGGAAGTCGCGAGGTGACGCGGCTGTCGGCGGGAGCGCAGCCGGTGTGTGGGAGCGCGGCGGGGGTACGGGCGGCGTACCCGTCACCCGTCACCCGTCACCCGTCACCCGTCACCCGTCACCCGTCACTCGGCGCCATTGACGCCCGGGGACGCCAGGGACGCCAGGGACGCTGCCCTCAGCGGTGCCGGTGGCGTCATCGGGGATGCGGTCGGCCGGTGCTGATGGGGGTGGCGGGGGTTCGCCCTAGAGCCACTCCCCTTCCAGGGCGGTGGCGGTGAGGCCCGGTGCCGCCGCGTAGAGGACGGCGCGGCTGCCCGGCTTCTGCCCGGCGTCGTGTGCCCGCCGCATGATGTCGAACACGGCGGCGCCTCCGCGGTTGCCGCTGGTGTAGCTGTCCCGGCTGTAGTCCAGCAGCCCTGACGGCCACGCGTCGGGCATCGTCTGCTCCATGTACTCCAGGACCCGGGTCCCGCCGGGGTGCGCGAGCAGCACGTCGGGATGCCAGGAGTCGGGGTCGTCCTGGTAACGGACGCGCAGCCAGTCCCACATCGCGGTGACCGTCTCCTGTACGGCCCGCGGGCCGCGCCGGTCCATCACGAAGTGGGTGCCGTCGGCCCGCGTGTCCAGGCGGTGCAGGTCCTGGGTGCCGGGCAGGGTGTGGTGCCAGGCGGAGTCCAGCCGCAGCACCGACTCGCGCCGCGGGCGGCCCGTGACCACCGCGGCGACCGCGGTGTCGGCGAACAGCAACCGGACGATCAGGGACTCGAGGGTGTCGTCCGCGGGCTGATAGGTCGTGCTCAGCGCCTCCGCGATCACGACCAGGACCACCCGGTCGGGGTCCGCGGCCACGAGATCCGCCGCCAGCGCCAGGGAGCGGGTCCCCGCGATACAGGCCCACTGCGTGGCCGGCAGCAGCATCGCGTCGTTGCGGAGCGCAAGCTTGTTGGCCAGGGCGATGTCCAGACCCGGCAGCGCCGGGGTGGTGGAGTTACTGGTGATCAGGCAGTCGATGTCCATGGCGTCCAGCCCGGCGATCTGCAGGGCTCCGCGCGCCGCACGCTCCCCGTAGGACTGCACGGCCTCCCAGGCCGGCGCGGTGCGCTCCTGGACGGTCTGCGGCGTGGGTATCGCCTCAAGTGCGGCGATCACACGGTCCACGTCCTGCTGACTGAACCCGTCGCGTGCCAGCGCCTCTTGGGCCGGCCCGATGCCGACAGAGCGCAGGCCACCGCCGTTGCCGGGCGCGACGGCGGTCTCCAGCGGCAGCATCCACCCGCGGGTCTCGATGCCCGTGCTCGCCGCGATGCCGTCGATCCGCGGCGCCCACGCGGCGTGCGGATGCCGGTCGCGCACCTCCGCCACGATCTGGCTGGTCTCCACGGCGTGCTCGCCGTGTATCACGGCAGGAGGGCAGAGGTAAGCGGACATGATGGGGCGCCTTTCCGAGGGGACAAGCGGAAATGTCACGAGTGCTGTGTCATGGGTCACTTTGGGAGATAGCACCCAAGAACATGCCGATCGGCTCCACTTCGGGAGTCGGTAGCCGTTTCGAGCATGGACGCTAAATGGACATTTCCGCTGTGATGCAGACAACTTGCACAGCCCTTGGCGTGCGTGACTCGGCACACACCGCTGAAACAGGGCCCCTCAGAGCGGATTCGCAGGTCTCACCTGACTGACCTTCAGGCAGGAGGCTGCCTGGTCACTGAAAGAGAAGAGATGCGCCGTGATCGGCAAGCCGTCCGACGGACGGGCGACGCTCATCGGCCGGGGCGGCGCGGCACGGCACGCACACCAGCCCGGGCCGCGCTCGCGCCGCGGCGAACTCGATGCCTTGGGTGACGCCGCACAGGGCGAGCCGGTCACGTGACCGGGGGGCGGCTGCATACGGACACCGCGATCCAGGGCGAGCCGCGGCGGATCCCTGCCCGGGCGCTTGTGTCATCCGGGGGAAGACTCCCTCCCGGCGGCCTCGCCGGGTCACCGCCTTCGCGTGCCCGGGCGGCCCAGGCGTCCGCCTCACCGGGCCACGCCCCGCATACGGGTTGCCCCTGTGGCCTGCCGGGAATGGACGCCGATGGCCTGCGGGAATGGACACGGAGTCGAAGCCCTACGGACCGGTGGCAGGCCCGACGGACCGGTGGCCGTGCCCGACCGATCGGTGGCCGTGCCCGCGTGACCCGGCCACCGGTGGTGCGCAGAGACGCGCCTACGGAGCCATCTCGTACGCTCCGGACAGCGCCTCGACCCGCTGCCAGACCCGCTCCGCACGTGCGTCGTCGACGACCGGCCGCCGGATCGAACCCAGCGCCCAGTCCTGCTGCTGTCCGGTCGCCGAGTCCTTGCCGTGCAGTTCGACGGCGTGCGCGGAGAAGTCCCGTACGAGGACGGCGAAGAGTTCGTCGAGCACGTCCTCGTCGAGTCCGGTCAGGGCAGCCTGTTCCAGGACGAGCTGACCGTGCACGACGAGGGCGAAGAGCTGACCGACCGCGAGGACGAGGTCGAGGTCGCGGCTCTGCTCCGCGTCGGGGGCGGCCGTGGCGACGAAATCGCAGAGCGCATCGGCCTGTTCGCGGAAGCGGGCCACGTTGGACAGGTGCGCGTACGCGTCGAAGGCGGGCCGCCAGTCGTGGAATCGCACCGAGCCGAGGCCGCGGGCCGGGCCCTGCCGGAACAGGAAGTCGTCGTCGGCCGGGTCGAGGCGGGTCGGCACGGCGGGGTAGTCGACCGGGTCGAGGAGGTGGCTGCGCATGAACTTCAGGATCAGCGCCAGGTTGACGTGGACCGTGCCCTCCAGCTTCGGCAGACCACGGATCTCCACGGCCGCCTGGCCGAAGTAGTTGTCCTTCTCGAAGCCCTTGGCAGCGATCACGTCCCACATCAGATCGATGACCTTCTCGCCCTCCGTGGTCACCTTCATCTTCGTCATCGGGTTGAAGAGCAGGTAGCGGCGGTCGTCCGGGCCGGCGGAGCGGAAGTAGTCGACGGCGCGGTCGCTGAACAGCTTCATCCCGACGAGCCTGACGTACGCGTCGGTCAGCTCGCGCCGCACATGCGGGAAGGCGGTGACGGGGCGGCCGTAGAGGACGCGGTTGTGGGCGTGGGTGACGGCCTCGTACATCGCGTGCTCGCAGATGCCGATCGAGGCGGTGCACAGGTTGAACTTGCCGACGTTGACGGTGTTGAGGGCGGCGTCGAAAGCGGCACGGCCGGTGTGCAGGACGTCCTCGGCCGCTACGGGGTAGTCCTCCAGGCGGAACTCGCTGACGAACTTGGAGGAGTCGACGACGTTCTGGACCAGGTGGTAGGCCGGGTGGCGGCTGTCAGCGGCGAAGAACACATAGCCGTCGGGCCCCTCGACGTCGGTGCGGCGGCCGAAGACGGAGACGAGTCCGGCGGCGTTGCCGTTGCCGATGTAGTACTTGGAGCCGGTGGCGCGGAAGCCGCCGTCGCCGTCGGGCTCGAGCAGCATGTCGGTGGAGTAGATGTCGGCGCCGTGGGTCTTCTCGGACAGGCCGAACGCGAACACCTCCCCCTGTGCGAGGAGTTCGGCGGCGCGGGCGCGGGCGGCGGCGTTGTCGCTCTGCCAGACCGGGCCGAGGCCCAGGATCGTGACCTGCCAGGCGTACCAGTAGTCGAGGCCGTAGAAGCCGAGTATCTCGTTGAGCGCGGCGATCCGGGCGGTGTCCCAGCGCTTGTCCGCTTCCCCCTCCCCCGCCGCGGACGAGGGCGTCAGGAAGGTGGCGAACAGGTTCTCCTTCGCCGCGAAGGAGAGGAAGTCGCCGAGCCATGCGCGGGTCCGGTAGTCCTCGATCAGCCGGCGCTTCCCGCGGTTCTCGAACCAGTCGACGGTGGCACGCAGCAGGCGGCGCGTCTCGGGATCGAAGTGCGCGGGGTCGTAGCTGCGCGGGTTGAACAAGGGCTGGTCAGCCATGGTGGGGCCGCCTTTCGGCTGGTGGACGGGTGGGAATCGGAACTCGGCGGCTGGACCGACGGTGTCGGAAGGCCTGCGGAGGGTGCGGCGGCGATCAGTGGCCCGGACCGAACCGGGCCAGCGTGGCGAGGACGTCGTCCAGCCAGTCGATCATCATCCGCTCGTACGCGATGCCACCGCGCAGGACGACGTGCTGGAGCTCCCGCTCCGCATCGAGCGGTGCCGGCGGACCGGCCGCGTTCGCCTCGGGCCCGGTGAAGTCCCGTGCCTCTCCTGCCAGATAGTGCGCCAGCCGGTCCCGGTGCGCCTGCCGGTGCCGCTCCACCTCGCGGATCAGGGCTGCCGGGTCGTCGAAGGCGGCGCCCCGGATTTTCACGGCCAGGTCGTGGCGGACGCTCTCCGGCTCGATCGGATCGTGCAACCAGGACGACAGGGCAGCCCGGCCGAGGTCGGCGACGCTGTATTCCTTCTTGTCCGGCCGGCCCTGCTGCGGGACGTCCCTGACGTCGACCCAACCGTCGTTCTCCATGCGTTTGAGCACGCGATAGATCTGTTGGTGGGTCGCGGTCCAGAAGTAGCCGATGGACCGCTCGAAACGCCGTGCCAGCTCATAGCCGGATCCCGGCTTCTCCAGAAGCGACACCAGAATCGCGTGTTCGAGCGCCATGACGCCGATCCTTCTATGCAACTCGTTGCATAGCAACCTCATCGGGCCCCGATGCGACGCGGCTCACGCTCCGGACGGCCCATGCGCCAGGCGCCGACCACCCTGCCATGACCGCGCCCGGCTGTCTCGCGGGCATACGGACCGCGAGGCAGCCGGGCGCTCGACCGGTGGGTCAGTCCCGGACGACGAACGTCTTGGCCCTACCGGCGCGGCTGGAGCAGGACCGCTTCTCCTCGGCGGTCATCTTCCTGGACTTGACGACCACCGCGTTGCTCCGGCCGTCCGTCCCGTTCGGGGCAGGCCCGACGACCACGTCGGGCACGAACCAGAAGTAGTGACCCCACTTCCGGTCGTCGTAATGGGTCTGCCAGGTACCGGAGACGGTCTGCATCACCTGCGCACGGGAGATCCAGCCGACTTCGCCGGGCTTCACCGTCATGTTGACGGAACTGGCCTCCGAGTGCGTGCTCGACCAGGTGTGGCTGTAGGTCGCCGTCACGCTGAGGTCGATGATGCCCGCTATCTTGCCGCCGGCGGTCACGGACACGCCCGCCGAGTCCGTGGAACCGACCGTGTCGGACCAGGTCATCGACTGGGTCGCAGACGAGGTGCTGCAGTTGTACAGCGAGTCGGAGACCCGGTGGAAGTCTCCGAGATACGCCTGCCCCAACTGCGGGTCGTTGAAGGTGCACTTCCCTGCGCCCGAGTCACAGTCGGCCATGAGCTGTGCCCGGGTGGGCTGGTCATCGGCCGAGGCCGGAACGGCTGTCGCCGCGACGGTACCCAGGGCAGCCACTGAGAGCGCCAGTATCCGTCGGCCGTAGCGCATCCTGCGGTTGTTCGCCATACATGTGCCTTTCGCCGTGCATGAGGGGGGTCGGTGATCGCAGGAAGAGCGACTGAGGTCAGCGCGATCACCGCCTGTCGCGATCCGAAGGACGCGACAACGGACTTGTTTACACGACGAGTTGGTGAAATCCCAGCCGTGGGAGACTGAGCCTCCCGCCCCCCGTCAGGCCGGGATCGCGTGCGGATCGTCGGCGGGCAGCCAGGCGTCCGGGGCATGGATCCCGAGGTCACCGACGCCCTCGCACAGGGCGTCGACGGCGGCAAGGACTCCGGCGCGGTCCTCGCTCTCGCGCCGGACCAGGGACCAGGTCCAGTAGACCTTCGGCGCGACGATCTCGCGGCGGACCAGGTCGGGCGGCAGCGGCGCGGTCTGCCCCTTGGGCGAGTTGAGGACGGGGCGGGTGCAGCGGCGGACGTGGTCGAAGTAGGCCGGGCCGGTGACGGCACCGTCGCAGATGCGCACCGCACGGGCTCCGGTGACCCGCGTCAGCTCCTCGGCGTACACGTTCCA